>CAYUKF010000030.1:0-8573 GCA_964445215.1 uncultured Thiotrichales bacterium | reverse complement strand
AAACAGGTGGCGACCATCTCTGCGCGTATTTTTGGTGGAGAGCGTGATGCAGACACCAGAGCCTGTTGACGTTTCATTTTCACCACTGTTGCACCGTCAACAGCGCCACACAGGCGCAGCGCGTCGTCGTTCGCTGGTTGCAAATAAGCAACGAGTAACGCCAAGTGGTGCTGTTGACGGCGCAACCCGCAGGGCTGGGACGATTTTTTTGCTGCGCCGCGTTGCAAGTCACTTATGTAGCACCACTACATTACATTCCTTGCGCCTTGCGCAGCAAAAAAAGCGTCTCCAGCAGTGATGAAAATGAAACGTCAACAGACCCTAACCAATGATAAACACAGTAGACGGTGGCAGAAATATTTAGCCGCACGTCGCCAATGTGTGCAAAAAAAAGAGCCATTCATTGTTGAAGGTAGATTAACACGGATGGTGGGTTTAACATTAGAAGCAGTAGGTTGCCAGGCGCCTGTTGGTGGCCGATGTATTATTCAAAGCACTGCTAATCATGTTATTGAAGCTGAAGTTGTTGGCTTCTCAGGTGACCGTACCTATTTGATGCCTACGGGTGACATTCGTGGTTTATTACCAAATTCACGTGTTGTACCCACTGGCCAAATTTATGATGCGGCGGTGGGTGATGCTATGTTGGGCCGTGTTATTAGTGGTGCTGGTAAACCACTGGATGGTCGTGGCCCGATTAACACGACTGATCGGGTGCCGTTAGCTGGTGTTACAAAAAACCCCTTAGCGCGCCAGCCTATTCGTGATGTACTTGATGTTGGAGTAAGAGCAATTAATGGGCTGCTTACGGTTGGTCGTGGCCAGCGTTTAGGTTTGTTCGCAGGTAGTGGCGTTGGTAAGAGTGTGTTGTTAGGAATGATGACACGCTATACCAATGCCGATGTGGTTGTCGTTGCCTTGGTTGGTGAGCGAGGCCGAGAAGTTAAAGAATTCGTTGAAGATACGCTTGGCCAAGAAGGCCTGGCACGTTCTATTGTCGTTGCAACACCTGCCGATGATCCGCCTTTGTTACGACTGCATGGCGCGATGTTAGCAACCAGCATTGCTGAATATTATCGTGATCAGGGTAAGCATGTTTTGCTATTGATGGATTCGCTAACGCGTTTCGCGCAAGCACAACGTGAGATTGCCTTAGCCATTGGTGAGCCGCCTGCGACAAAAGGTTATCCGCCTTCCGTTTTCGCTAAATTGCCGGCCTTGGTTGAGCGTGCGGGTAATGGTGGCGCGAACGGTGGTTCCATTACCGGCTTGTATACCGTATTGGCGGAAGGTGATGATCAGCAAGATCCAATTGTCGACGCAGCGCGAGCTATTCTCGATGGGCATATTGTGTTGTCGCGAAAAATGGCAGACAGCGGTTGTTACCCTGCTATTGATATTGAAGCGTCAATCAGTCGGACTAAAAAACAAATTACCAGTGATGAGCATCACACACTGGCACAACGTTTTCGCAAACTCTATTCGACTTACCAGCAAAACCGCGATTTGATTAGCGTTGGTGCCTATACGGCTGGCGCAAACCCTGAGCTTGATCAGGCAGTGACTGCTTATCCGCGCTTACTTAATTATTTAAAACAAGATATTGATCATCATGTGAGTTTTAACGACAGCACCCATCAGCTCGGTGGTTTGTTTGTTGATACGACACCAGTCCAAGGAGGAGGTACATGACGCGATCTCAGCGCTTGCGCCCCGTTGCCAATATGAAACAAAAGGAGCAACTAAATTCAGCGCGTATTCTTAATGAGGGTTTCAATGAATTAAAAATGCACGAAGAGCGTTTGGTTGAACTGATGCATTATCGAGATGATTACGTGAATAAATTTCAACAATTGACGCAAATTGGCGCCAGTATTGAGCGTATTCGCCACTATCAAGAGTTTATCGCCAGACTAAATCAATCTATTGTTTTACAAAAACAGCGTGTTATTGATGCGCAGCGACAGGTTGAATTAAAAAAAATGAATTGGCGGCAAGCACGCGCGCGCTCGGATGCCTTTGATAAGGTAGTTGATCGCTACCGCGATGAAGAAAATCAGCTTAATGAAAAACGCAATCAAAAAGAGACAGATGATCATGCTCAACGTATAGGAGGGCATGGCATAGTTTTTCATCACTAATCGGTCACTACAGAGACATTACCTGACATTACGCTACACGCTACGTTGTGGCATACAACTTGCCCTTTTACTGTTTAACAACAGAAAATAGGTGGCAGGAGAAAGCATGTCGGTACAAGCAAGCCTTAATATCACTGGTGTAGTGACGAACACAAAGACCAGCAGTAATACTGATTTATCATCCAATGTTACGGAATTAAATGAAGGGAATCAGCTATTTAGTGAAATTATTGGCAATGTGATCGGTGATAGTCCTCAGCAGTTGGCTGCACCAAACAATGGTTTATCTGAAGTAGCAGATGAATTTATTGGCTTAGCACCGCTTGATACGGATACAAATCTATTTTTCTCTGCGGCAAGCCTTGATAGGCTAGAGGGAAAATTATTGCCGTTACTCTCCGGGGAGATATCCAAGCTGACGCTCGATGTGACGAGTCCCTTAGGTATTCAGGCTGTTTCTTTAGATGGCCAAATTGAGTCGGTGACAAATGCAGTGTCATTAGCAGCTTCACCATTGTCCGGTTCAAATACGCTTCTGGAGCAGTTACGCAGTTTACTTACGGGTGCTAATACAGCGGGTGACTCAGCAGCAGTGACTGAATTGCGTACACAATTAGTTTCTTTGCTTGATGATAAACAATCAAAGCTTAATGGCGCTGCGGAGCAAGTACTACCCCGGGGAGATGCCGTACGTAATGCTGTATTTGAGCAGTCGCAAACTAGTTTACGCCAAGTACCCCAAGGGCACGTAGAAATAAGCGCAACCTTAAGTAATGTGCGTGGTGTATTTAATGATTTCTTTGACTTAAATCAAGCGTTCTTTGATACAGCACAAAAGAAATCAGTGGGGTTTGATGAGCTGCTTGCAACATTGACAAAAACCAATCTATCGAGCGTGACAAATAGCACCAATGTAAATACAAACCCGATTCTTGCTCAGATTGCCAGTCTGATCAATGGTAGTGCAACTATTGCTCAACCTTTGCTAGGTGCTGTTGCAGAGACTAGTTTATTGCAGCCGTCTAATCCGACACAGACACAAGTTACAGTGCCGCTAAACAGCTCACGATGGTCCGACGAGCTAGGACAACGTGTGCGTTGGCTGGTAGGACAAAATATTGGTTCAGCGCAAATCCGTCTTAACCCAGCTGAACTTGGCCCGATACAGTTGCGTATTAATGTTTCCGGTGATCAAGTCAGTGTTGTTTTTAATTCACAGTTTGGAGTGGTTCGTGAAGCGATTGAAGCAGCGTTACCAAAACTACGTGAAATGCTAGAAAGCCAAGGCCTCAATCTTGCTGATGCTGATATCAATCAAGGTGATACTGCAGAAAGACAAAGTAAAGAAGGAATGAACACTGCGGTTAGCAATGGAAAAATACTCGATAGTACGATAGAGGGTGATGAGTTGTTAGCGAGTGATATTGATAGTGGTGTTATGGAATTAAACTCATCCAACTTGGTTGATCAATTTGTTTAGTTGAAGAATTTGTTAGTAATTTATCTAAAAAAGGATGCGTCAGAGTCCTTTTTACTCATGCCGTGGCTTCTTAGCGTCACACACATCATATCGAAGCAGTCACTAGTCAATCTACTGTCACCCTACAGCGCTTACCTCTTTAAGGGCTGTCAATAAGTCGACTCTATTGCTTGGCAATCTTTGAGCGACAGCGTAACTAACTGTTAGTTAACAAGTTATCTATCCCATCTCCGTGGCATAGCTTTTGCTAAAGCAGTGTCGTAGGTAGTTAATTATAGAAAGGAAACTGGGATGGCACAGGAAAAAGAGGAAGTAAAGAAGGGTGGCGGTAAGAAAACCGTATTGATCATTTTGATCTTACTGATCGTAGTCGGCGGCAGTGTTGGTGCCGGCCTCCATTTTGGTGGTTTTTTCGCTCCTGCTGATAAAGAGCACGGTGGAGATGAAGGGCAAGCTGAAGAAGTTGCCGTGGCTAAGATGCCTGCAATTTATGTTGCACTCGATCCTGCTTTTGTTGTGAACCTCTCAGACCCGGATGCCAAAGTACGTTTTCTGCAGATTAATGCATCGGTTTTGACACGTGATCCACTCATTGAAACAGATATTACCACGCATGTTACTGCGATTCGTAGCAAGCTAAGTGTATTGTTTAGCACACAAAAAGAAGCGGAATTAAGAACGGTTGAAGGTCAGGAAAAACTTTCCATAGCGGCGTTAGCAGTTGTTAATAAAATTATTGCCGCAGAGACGGGTAAGCCAGTAGACAAAATTGGCGCTGAAGAATTTTTGATTACCAGCATGGTAATGCAATAAACATACATACGTGGAAAAAATAATGATAAAAGAGAATACCCAACGTGGATGACTTACTCTCACAAGATGAAATTGATGCGCTGTTGAATGGTGTCGATGGTGGTGACGTTGATACAGATGCTGAAGCTGTCGACGATGGTACTGCAAAAAATTATGATTTTAATAGCCAAGATCGTATTGTTCGTGGGCGCATGCCGACACTGGAAATGATTAATGAACGTTTTGCACGTAATTTCCGTTTAAGTCTGTTTAATATTCTACGTCGTAGTGCTGAAATTGCCGTCAGCGGCGTACAAATGCTCAAATTTTCTGAGTACATGCACACCCTATTTGTACCGACCAGCCTGAATATGACCCGTATTCGTCCGCTTAAGGGCACTGCTCTAATATTGTTTGATCCAAAATTAGTATTTGCCGTGGTGGATAATTTTTTTGGTGGAGATGGTCGTTGGCACGCAAAGATTGAGGGGCGTGAATTTACAGCGACTGAGGTTCGCGTATTGAACATTATTTTACAGGAAGCCTACAAAAATATTATGGAAGCCTGGAAGCCTGTCCTTCCTATTAATCTTGAATTTATTAATTCAGAGATGAACCCTCAGTTCGCTAATATTGTTAGTCCTTCGGAAATTGTAGTGGTATCTGTATTTCATATTGAGTTGGAAGGCGGTGGTGGTGATCTTCATATCACTATGCCTTACTCAATGCTTGAACCTATTAGAGAATTGCTCGACGCGGGAATTCAAAGTGACACTGATGACAAAGATGAACGTTGGCAGCATTCGTTGCGCCATGAATTGCTCGAAGCGCCGATTGAGTTGATTAGTAATCTATCTGAATTCGATGTCAGTTTGCGAGATGTGATGAATTTTAAAGAAGGCGATGTTATCCCTATTGAGACACCAAATGAAATTATCGCAACAATTGAAAATACCCCAGTAATACGTGGAAGCTATGGTTGGTCTAATGGCAATAATGCTATTCAAATCAATGAGAAAATTGCTTCTTCTTCACAAATGATGACGGTAGTTGCAGGAGAATAAAATGGCTGATGCAGTCGATGGCGAAGATATTAATCAAGACGATGTCGATAGTCTTATGAGCGAAGGTGTTGTGGCTGCGGAGACTACAGATGCTACAGGTGGTGATTCTGATACGGATGGGGCGGATACCTGGGGTGCTGCGCTTGAAGAACAGGCCGAGTCAGAGTCGACAGATGTTGCCGTGCCCCAAGAACCTGCCCCCGACCCGAGCGGGGGTGACGTGGGGATCGACCCCGTTGCATTCGATAACCTAAATCCAACAGGATCAGGTATTGATGGTGAGGTTAATCTTGACATGGTGCTTGATATTCCAGTCACCATTGCTATGGAGTTAGGTCGAACTCATATTAGCATCCGTAATTTATTACAGTTAAATCAAGGGTCAGTTGTCGAGCTAGACCGTTTAGCGGGTGAACCAATGGATGTTCGTGTTAACGGCACATTGATTGCTCGTGGCGAGGTTGTTGTAGTTAATGAAAAATTCGGTATTCGTTTAACGGATGTTATCAGTGCTGCTGAACGCATCAAGAATCTCAAATAATTTGCGTGTTTTTTTCGCATATTTTTAAGGTAACAGGCAGCAGATTATGTCTAAAATTATAACAATAATAAAACACATATTCACGATGATGATTATTTTTTTGTCGTTGCCAGTTTTTGCTGAGGAAAATCCACTTAGCAAAGCCTCCTCTATAAATAAAACAGAACCTTTTGCATTAGCTAATATTATGCAAATGCTGGCAGGGCTTGCTTTTGTTGTTGTTTTGATTTTATTGCTAGGCTGGTTTTATCGCCGTTTTGGTACACCTAGCATAAGCAATAACAGTAATTTCCGTATTATTGCAGGTTTGTCTATGGGGCAGCGTGAGCGTGTTGTTATGTTACAGGTTGGTGATCACCAAATTTTACTAGGGGTTGGCCCCGGCCACATTGAGAAAATTCATGTCTTTGATGAGCCAATAATGAATTCTGAAAAATCATCTGTTACGGGTGGTTTTGCAGAACGTCTGGCGACAGTAATTAAGCAACGGGGTCAGCGTTAATGCGTACGCTTATTTCAATATTACTGATCATATTGCCGGCCGTGTCAGTGTTCGCTGCACCAGGTCTGGATGCAATTTCAGTCACCACTGGAGAAGATGGTGAACAGACATACTCAGTAACACTGCAAGTCTTGCTATTGATGACGTTGCTAAGCCTGTTGCCAGCAGCATTATTAATGATGACTTCATTTACGCGCATTATTATTGTTCTGGCATTACTTCGCACTGCCATGGGTACTGCACAAACACCGACAACCCAAGTGTTGATTGGCATTGCCTTGTTCCTCACGTTTTTTATTATGGCGCCTATTTTTGAGCAGGTTTATGACGAGGCAGTAACGCCTTATTTGGCAGAGGAAATGTCAGTACCTGATGCAATACAGGCTGCCGGCAAGCCATTTCGTGCATTCATGATGAACCAGGTGCGCGACAGCGACTTGCAGCTTTTCTCTGACTTATCAGGCGCAGAAGAGTTTGAATCAACAGATGACATCCCCTTTTCGTTGTTAATGCCTGCCTTCGTTACTAGCGAAATTAAAACAGGGTTCCAAATAGGTTTTCTCGTATTTATTCCATTTTTAGTGATTGATCTTGTTGTTGCCAGCGCGCTGATGTCTATGGGGATGGTGTTTTTGTCGCCGATTATTATCTCGTTGCCATTCAAGATTATGTTATTTGTCCTAGTGGATGGCTGGGTGCTGTTAGTTGGCACATTGGCAGCCAGCTTTTACGTATAACAGTGTTGTGTCCTATAGTGTTTGACGGCTTCAGAGCTCCACAAATAACTCAAGACAAGGCGCAGCCCGAAGCTAAGGATTGTTCCCTTAACAAGGGCTGCACCAACAGTAGGCGCTTTAGGCGACGCAGTATTGAGTTATTTGTGGAGCTCCCTTTGGGCGCAACGAGAAGCCGTCATCTACTGCGTTGCGTTGTTTGTAAAGGGAACAACCCTTCACTACGCAACGCGCCTTGCAGCTAACGGCTTTTCGTTGCGCTGAAGTCGTCAAACGCTATAGGACACAACACAACATGACGCAAGAAACAATATTGCAAATAGGTGGTCGAGCAATTGAGCTGACTATTTTACTCAGTAGTGTGCTGTTATTGCCAGCGCTGATTGTAGGTTTGATTGTCAGTGTTTTCCAGGCTGCGACACAAGTCAATGAAATGACATTAAGCTTTATTCCCAAGTTGATGGTTATTTTTGGTCTGCTTGTCGTTATGGGTCCCTGGCTTTTACTGCAAATAACCAGCTTTACTCGTAATCTTCTTTTGGATATCCCCAGCCTGATCGGCTGAAGCTAAATGTAGCAATTGTCGTGAGCTTTACAGACGAAGAAATAATGTTATGGGTTGGTTCATTTTTATGGCCGCTTATACGTATTGGTGCAATGTTAAGTGTTGCACCATTGGTAAGCCAAAGAAATATATCGCTTAGAATTCGTGGTGCTCTTGCTATTCTTATTGCCATTGCTATTGGTCCAATGGTGCACACAGAAACGGTGGTTGACCCATTTGGCTTGGACACATGGCTGGTAGTAACCCACCAGATTATTATTGGTCTGGCAATGGGTTTGATATTGCGAATTGTTTTTACAACACTTGAAACGGCTGGACATTTAATTGGAATTCTAACTGGCTTAGGGTTTGCTCAATTTATCGACCCTGGCAGTGGTGTGCCAACCCCTGCGGTAGGCCGTCTATATACGGTAATAGGTTCTTTGTTATTCCTTGCCCTTAATGGCCACATTATTATTATTTTGGCTGTCGCAAAAAGCTTTGAAATAATGCCTGTCAGTATGAGAGGTCTAAGCGCTGATAGCGTTTGGCAAATGCTGGAATGGACAGCCATTATGTTTTCTGGTGGTGTGCTTATCGCACTGCCTGTGGTTGCAGGCCTATTATTTGTCAATATTGGCTTTGGTGTGATGACACGTTCAGCACCCCAATTCAATATTTTTAGTGTCGGCTTTGCTGTGACCATCACCTTGGGTTTTATCATTGTGCTTTATTCTTTGCCGTATGCATCAGATCAATTTATCGCTTTACTTGA
>CAYUKF010000029.1:4674-13748 GCA_964445215.1 uncultured Thiotrichales bacterium | reverse complement strand
CATTGCGTATCACTAATTGATTGAATTATTTATATTTTAAACGAATTTGTTGTTATAAAAGCATTTATTCATTTTGTGTTCAAGGTGCATCAAGACTTGACTCAAAAGAGCCATTATGTGAATATTCCCCCGACTTTTTGTAGGGTAAGCCTTAGCGTTCGGCTTGCCTCTTTGTGAACCATACTGAATACGCCAAGGCAAGCAATTGCGCGTGGCATGAAAATGAGGAGTTAATATGGACAATTTAGTGCCATATTCGAAAACTTTTTGGGTGAGTCTGGTGGCGGGTGTTACCACCGGCATGGGCAATGGCAGTGTCTTTGGTGCCGCTATGATGTGCGCTTTGGGTCGCGGTCGTTTTGACGACTGGGGCGGTTGGGGTTCCTCAGTTTATGATCCAACCACGTTTATGGGTTTCATGATGTGGTGTATGCTCGTGTTTGGTTTTGCCTTCATGGCTATTATGATGGTTGCCGTTTCACGCCATGGTGTGTTGGAAGCACGAGCACGTGCTGCCACTTAAGCGCGACACTTGCCGAATAGAGGAATAAAATAGTAATGATGACTGTTATTGCAACGATATTTTGTATTGTGTTGGCTTTCTCAAGCATGTGGTTCGCGTGGTATTTGATGATGCCAGGTAAACATTAGGCCGCGCTTAGTTCAAATAAAGCGGTCGCAAGCAGCACCATTTCTGGATAATAATTTTTAATATTAAGTTTACGTTTTAAACGGAGTACAGGTTTCATGTTCAAGTATCTCTTTGCCAAGAACGAAGATATTCCCGCAGGTTCTGCGGCTGTCTTTTTTGGGTTTTCGTCCATTATTTGGTTCATAATTGGCACAGGGCTAGGTTCTTTCAACGCGGCAAAACTCGCTTTCCCGGATTTTGTTACCGGTAGCTACATGTTTGCTTTTGGTCATATGCGCCAAGTTCACGTCATGGCCGTTATTTTCGGCTGGATCTCGATGGCATTTGCGATGGCCTTTATGTACATCACGCCAGCGTTAGGTAATACCAAGCTCTGGTCTGAAAAGCTGGGTGTCTGGACTTGCTTTAATTGGAATCTTAGCCTTTCTATTGCTTTGTGTCTGATGTGGGTCGGTGTCACTTCAGGCCGTGAGTACACTGATTTTCCGTGGCCGATTGATTTGATTCTCCTGTTTGCAGTGTTGTTGCCGCTGGGGATGAACGTCTGGATGACCATTATAAATCGTAAGACGCAGGGTATCTATACCACTAACTGGTTCTTTGGTTCAGCTATATTTATGCTGCTGATTGTGGTGCTTGTTGGTAATCTGCCAGAGTATTTCTCTCTAACTGGTCTGACCGAAGCCTATCTAACCTGGTGGCACGCGCATAACATTCTTGGTTTATGGATTACTCCGGTTGCTGCGGCGATTGCCTATTACACTGTACCGAAAATTACCGGTAACCCGCTGTATTCCCATCGTATTGGTCACTTGCATTTCTGGTCAGTGGTGGTGTTTTACTCAACACCAGCAGCTCACCATTTGATGTCATCACCATTGCCTGAATGGTTGAAATCTTTTGCCTCTGTTGAGGGTGTGTTGATTCTGGTACCGGCGATTGCATTTGTGTCTAACTTGCTGCTTACTATGACCGGCAAATGGCATTACTTTGTCGATAACATCGAAATCCGATTTACTATCACCGGTGTTATGCTGGCCATTCCGTTAAATATGCAGGGTGGTTTCCAGCAGACGCGAGCGATTAACTGGTATGTCCATGGTACGGGTTGGATCGTTGCGCATGCCCATTTAGCCTTGCTAGGTTTCTCAACCTTCCTTGAAGCGGCTGCGGTGTACTATGGCTTGCAGACGATTCTACGCCGTAAGCTGTACTCGTTGGCCTTGGCTAACTTCCACTTTTGGTTCTTGCTGATTGGTTTTGCTACTTACTGGATCTCAATCACTATTGCCGGCCTGATTCAGGGTGCTGCCAAAATCTACGAAGTGCCGTATATTGATGTGGTGATTGCAGAGCACCCTTATATGATTGCGCGTTGGGTTGGCGGTACTATGGTATTCACTGGTAATGTTGTATGGCTCTACAATATGTGGATGACAGCTCGTGCCGGTACGCCAGTACCAGTAGGGCGTTTACCACATGAAATCGCCTACGAACGTTAATAGTTGCTCGTATAAATTCATCACAAAAATACGAATAGCGTTAAGCTTTAGCGGAGTAAAGAAGAATGGCTTTTAGAGAATATAAAATTGGTACCCGCATGTTCGGTATCGCTCTGGGTGGTTCAATGATGATCACGCTCTATATGCCCAGCTTGACCATTTATAGTGTGGGTGTAACGGAAACCGGTTTGGTCAAAGGTTTGTCTTATGGTCATAACTCTGGTTTCTCCTATGCGGATCCGTGGCTGAAAGGTAAAGGTAAGCCGTTGACAGTTACGATCAAAAAAGACCCGGTCAGCGGCGCGGATATTGATCCAGTGAGTGCTTATGTCTATGCGGCAGGCACACCTTTCCCCAGTGCGATTCGTAACCCGAATATTCTGGGTGAAGCAGTTCAGGCCTTGAGCGCAGAAGATGGTCGGGTTGGCGATGCTGTTGAGTCCGAAGGTGCTGTATTTTTGGTGTCACGCGGCGACTACGAAGGTGAAACATTTTCTTATATTGAAAATGTTAGCGCAACGCGTAACTGGAGCGCTGAGTCGGTGTTGACAGCCGCCACTGACAGCGATAAGCATCATGTCGGTAGTGGTAAAACGATGTTTGTGCGCGAAGGTTGCTGGTGGTGTCATACACTATTACCTGAGCAGACCCAGGATTGGCAGTACTTTGGTTTGCCACCACGTTTGGGTGACTTTAACGGTGAAGCGCCAACCGCATTTGGTTCAGACCGTAAAGGGCCTGATCTCTTGCATGTCGGTTCACGTAACTCATCAAAAGAATGGATGATGATGCACTTCTTTAATCCAAGACTGGTTCAGCCGCATTCCATCATGCCTCGCTTCGACTACCTTTGGGGTAAAGTTGATGTCGATGGCAATGACATCGACTACGATCAATGGCGCGCAGATTACAATGACTATGTTGATGGTGAGAGCTTTTATCCACCAATCGTTCCGGATTATGCGCCGAATAGCGAAATCCGTTATCTTATGGACTTTATCTTGAGTTTGAAGTAATTAAGTTTTCCGCAATTTAAGTTCCTATTGGAGGAATAGCCTCATGGCTTGGAAATACGATAAACCGCTCTATACGATGGCGAGCGATGACCAGAACGAACATGCTAAGCACGTTTGGGAGCATGAAAGCTTGGGCGGTATTATGGAAGACAATCGCCGTTTGCCACAAGCCGTAGTTTGGTTGTTAATTCTAACTATTATTACCGCGTTTTTGGTGACTGCTCCATTATGGGGTCAGCGTCCGATGGCGATTATTTATGAAGAATATATCGCGCTTATGGATGCACCCGAAGTGGCGGCATTGGCTGATGACGAAGCCAAGATGGATTATATTGTTGATACAGTGAGGTCGCAAGGCTCTGAGTGGGCTGGCCATCAAGATCGTCATCCGGTGACGATGAATGACCTGCGTTTGATTAAAGACCAGATCATTGAATTGCAGCGTGAAAATGCTGACATGGATTATTACACCGTCGTTGGCCAAGATGTTGCTCTGGCTAACTTCGAAGGTGAAATTCGTCCTGATGGTGTTAAGATTCGTGTTCAGCCATCATGGGATCTTGGTTATACCATCGATATTTTCTATGTGATCTATTTTTGCATAGCAGTGACTATTGTGGTTAAACGTTTACCACCTTCTGATTGGGAACCTGATCACTCAATTGGCCACTAATTTACTTTGTAGGTGATGAAATGTTAGAGATTGATAACCCACCATTGATACTGTTGATACCGATTTTAGTTGTGTTTGTTGCGCCTTATATTTATAGCTTTTTTATTGATAATTTCGATAAGTCAGATAAAGAAAAGCAAGACAAATAGCAGGCTATTTCTTGGTCTGTTGGATGATAAAAATGCCGCTCACCTAATTAACCCGGGGGCGGCATTTTTCTTCAAAAATATTAAACCTTTCCCTACCTAATGTGGTCTATTAGTATGTTAGCGTTTGTAGGCTACGATGGATAATAGCGACCAGCAAGCTATTGTGCTCTCTGATGAGGATCTAGACCGGTTCACCATCGAGGGGATGAAGTCCCAAGAATACAGTATCGGTATATTTTTCTTTATGATGGCCGGCATTGTTTTGTTTGCTGTGATTGTTTATAAATTTGCGCGTGACGCAAAAAAAGAAAGCGTGCGCCGTGGTGAACGTATGCGCCGCGGTGAGATTGTGCTGTTTGTCTGGTTAGTATTTGGTTTGGTTTGCGCTGTGGTATACGGTGCAGCACAATTGCTTTTTGGCCAGCTTATTTAAGGAGCCTCTGATTAAGCCATGAACAAAAATATTGAGTCCAAAATGTTCAACTTCTTTGTTGTGAATCTTCGTAATAGCTGGCTATTACGTGCGATTCACGCCTCGAATTTGAACATTTTGGCTCTCAATCTTTCCCGTCCATGGCTTAATCAGAGGTTCCATAGGAGAGTCCGATGACTGAATTTATGCAATCCCTGCCTGATGGCTGGACAATTTACCTTTGGATGGTTGCAGCGGGTGGTATTATCATTGCTGCAATTATTGGTCTTCGCTGGGCTTATAAGAATGAACAGTTTGATGAGGATATTAAATATCTTGTATTTGATGAACATGACAAGCCTAAGATGAGTCCAGAAGAGTTTGCCAAGTCACAAGAAGTTAATGCAGCGCAAGAAAAGCGTCGCACGGAAGTGCTTGCAGAAAAAGCAGCGCTACGCAAGGCTGAGCAAGGTGGATAAAATTAGTGTTAACACGCCCTAATGCGTCTCGGTGAAAAATGGATATTGGGTGGCATGGCGGTGCTTATCATCGGCCTGATGGTGCGCAATTATTTTGGTTATGCTGCTTTACCCAGCCAGGAAAAATCGATCCCTTTTTACAGCACCGCTTCAAAAGAGCTTACTCGTGCTGGCGATAAAATTTATAAAGCGCAAAACTGTAAAAAATGCCATGCGCTATGGACGCTGAAAAATCTTATGGCGACTGTTCCTGCGCCTATGTTGGATGGAATGGGTTCGCTGCGCTCTGAACAATGGTTGTTTGACTATTTTTCGTCAGAAAACCCGCAAGCTATACTTAAAGGTCGCTTGAAAGCGGAATGGAGCATGCCGTCGTACGCTCATCTGACAGAGCAAGATAGGCGAACCTTGGCCGCCTACATAGCAAGTTTGAAAGTCGAAGACTGGTATCTTGAAGACCTTAAAAAGCTAGAATATAAAAAATTAACGGGCAATGAATGGCCCGGCCCAGGCGCCGATTTAGATGCCGGCTCAGATAATGGTAATCAGCAATAAATTAGAAACCCTGAAATGGGCCTTGTTTGCGATTCTAAGTGGCTCCGCGGTAATGTATGCGCTAAACCAATTGCTCGGTGTGCGTATGGAGCTGTTTGGTGATCTGACCTCTTATTTCCATCCCAGCCTGTTTATTGGGCTAGTTTTAACACCATTTATTGCAGGGGTGATTGTTTCTCTTATTTATGGTCTCGGCGGTAAAGTGCTGTGCTATTTTCCCGCGCTGATCGTTTATTTGTCGCAGTACTTTATCACCTTAATGGACAGGACGGCGGTACCTGATGATATGCGCCTACTCCCTCTGGGTTATATGGGTTTTATTATTATCGTTGCGATTGAAGCGGCAGCGGTGGGTGGCATACTTGGTGAGCTATGGGTCAAAAAAACCTATGGCCGCATGCCGCGCCATGTGGTTTACAAAGACCCACCTAAAGATAGGCCTGACGAACCTAAGTCAGGTTAGCAAGTATGCAGGCAAACAACCATCGACCTGAAATGAGCGAGGCCGAACGGGATAAGCGTAAAAGCTATCTCGCTGCGACTTTAGTTACCTGCGTAGCTGCGGCAACTGTTTTTGCGTTTTATCATATAGTCCAGTTAGGCGGTAGTCGTATCGAGCAAATGCGCGCCAATGCCACTTATGATGTGTCGGAGATGGCGTCGCGTATTCGTGCAGCGGGTGAAGACATTACTCGCCACCGCGAGAACGAAGCGTTAAACACAGTCGCTACCACGTACAGCATTGATCAAGCCGAGCAATTGCTGAAAGACGATATGTGGCTAGAGCTGGGTGCGTGGGTAACAATACCCGCAGGTGAATTTATTATGGGTACTGATCGCAAGCTAGCGAACGATCAAGATAAGCCCGAACACAGGCCGTCGCTTGCTGCTTATAAGATCAGAAAATATCCTGTGACCAATGCAGAATACGCGCGCTTTGTCGCCGATGCCGAGTATCGCCCCCCCTTGCATTGGGGTAATGGCCGCATGAATCCAGGTGATTTGTTGGCTCCGGTGACTATGGTGTCCTGGTATGATGCCGCAGCATATTGCGATTGGGTCGACGCCAGGTTACCACGTGAAATGGAATGGGAAAAAGCAGCGCGTGGAGAGGATGGGCGACGTTGGCCGTGGGGTAATATTATGGATTCAGACAACCTCAATACCTATTACAACGTAGGTTCGGCGACCGATGTCACACGTTATGCAGCGGGAGCAAGCCCTTATGGTGTATTTGATATGGCCGGTAATGTCAGTGAGTGGACGGCAGATGAATTCAAAGCCTATCAAGGTAGTGCTGCGTCGGCAGAGTTGTTTATACCTAAGGTAGGCAAAGCAACGACATCGTTAGATAGGTCCCTCAAGGTGGTGGATCTGATTGAGGTCGAAGCAACCTATGTTGTTATGCGTGGCGGCTCATTTAAGAGTGACCCATTTGCTACTGCGTCTTATCACCGAAATTACTCGTTTCCACACTATGCCTCAGATTTCTACGGTTTTCGTTGTAGTAAAGATGTCGCAGCTAAATCAGGTTAATTATGTCCCATTTTAAATACGCCTACTTATTGCTATTGCTGTTACCAATATCGGCACAAGCAGGTCTTGATAGTTATAGTTTTCTTCATGTCACGATTGAAACGCCTTGGACAATTTTCATTTTCCTGTGTTTTTTGGTTTTGGCCCCGTTTGTTCTGTTAGCCATCCTCTATTGGCATTTCGCCCTGCGCCGGCATAGGGCTAAAAACAACCCTGATATCAACCACGAATAAACCTTATGCCGTTATACCTCGCGTTATATCGCAAGGCCTGCTTGCTGCGCCGCGCCTGCTTTATTGCAGGTCTTGTTAGCACCCTGCTATATACTGGCATTGTTGTTGCCTCTACTGATACTACCGCCACAGCTGATGATGCCATGGATGTCATGGGCGAGTTTACGGGTAAAGAAATCAACCTTGGCCCGCGCGCAATTAGTACTAAGCAAAAACATACCATCCTGTTTTTTATGGGTAGCAGTTTATTGTTGCTAGTCTTAACCACGGCAGTGCTGGGTATCAGCATGGCCGTGTATGGCAAGCAGGTATTCATGTGGCATATGATCAGTGCAGGTTTGACGGTCACTTTGGCATTGGCACATGGTATTACAGCAGTAGTTTGGTTTTCCCCTTTCTAGCAACCTACTAGAGAGCAGCTGAATGTTTCGTCCAGAATGAATCAGAGGCTGCCAAGTGTCATGACCACAATGCAGAATAATAAAACACTGCTTGCGATTGGTCTGCTTATTCTCTATTCGCTATCAGGTTTGGTGGCGTTATCTTACGAAGTATTGTGGATGCGGATGTTAAGTCTGCAATTTGGTGTCAGCAACTTTGGTGTGGTTATTACTGTTGGTGCCTTTATGCTTGGCCTTGGCCTTGGTAGTATTGTTGGCCGACGCTATCTTTTATCTTTTTCTAAACCACTCCTTATTTTTGCTTTGGTTGAAGTGGCTGTTGCATTTTATGCGCTAAGCTTGCCGGCAATAAATTCTTATTGGTCGCAGTTACTGGTTAGTTCTGTTGGTGACAGCAGTCTGGCAGCTTGGCATAGCGTGGAAGTTATTGCCGCTTTATTTTTTATGTTAGTACCAGCAACGGCAATGGGCTTGGGTTTTCCACTAATACTTGCTGCGATAAAAGACACTTCGCTATCAGTAGCGCATGTTTATACGGCCAATACCTTAGGCGCAGCCTTAGGTGCTTTGCTGCCGGTTTTATTATTGCCTGCAATCGGTTGGGTGAACAGTCTATACAGTATTGCTGCCATAGGTATGGCACTTGGAGTTCTATTTTTTGTGTTATCGCTGTTGTTGCCCACCGCGAATGTAAAGGTTGCGACCCAGTTAGCACGGCCCACTACCATTGATCTATTAAGTTACGCATTGATTGGTATGGCGGCATTGATACTGCAAGTCGCATGGGTGCGGCTTTATGGCATGGCGCTCTTACGAACAGAATATGTATTAGCGGTTATTCTTGCCGTGTTTCTTACCGGCACAGCGATGGGTAGTGCGTTATCGCAATGGGGCCAGCGGCGACTATGGTTAACCTTGTTGCCGTTGGTCGCTGCATTGGCAGCGGTTATTTCTCTGCTTAGCTTGGCTTCAGTGTCAGCCTGGGCGGAAACACTGCAATACAGTTCATTGATAAATGTTCTGTTAAAGCAGGGTGCGGCATTGGCCTTGGTTACTATCACGGTGACATTTTGTTTGGGTGCGTGGTTGCCATTGCTGGTGAGAGGTTATAGCGATGCTGCTACAGCAGGTGCGTGGTTATATGGTGCTAATGCTATCGGCGCTGGAGTAGGAGCATTATTAGCTGGCTTTGTATTGATGCCCTTGATTGGTACGCCAATGACGGTTCTTGTTGCCGCACTCCTCTTGTTTGTGGTTGGGATGCGTTGGTGTGCAGTGCGTAGTGTTTGGTGGGCTATGCCAATATTAATAGGGAGTTTTTTTATTGTTCCTGGTTTGCACCTCCTACCGCCCGCGGTTGATTTATTGCCACAGGCACATGCGAATAGTCGTGCCACATTATTTCTACATGAGGATGCAATAGCGATAACACATGTTGTTGAGACTAACGACGGTCAGCGTTTGCT
>CAYUKF010000029.1:1257-4574 GCA_964445215.1 uncultured Thiotrichales bacterium | reverse complement strand
AGGATGCAATAGCGATAACACATGTTGTTGAGACTAACGACGGTCAGCGTTTGCTCTTGTCAGACTTACAACGGATGGATGCATCGACTGAACCAACAGCCGTAGTGGCGCAGCAGAACCAAGCTCGCCTTCCTCTGCTACTAAAGCCATCAGCTGAAAAAATATTATTTCTAGGTCTAGGCACAGGTATTTCTGCTTCAGCTGCTTTGGACTTTGATGTTGAAATCACGGCAGTTGAGTTATCACAAGGTGCAATCGAATCTGCTGATAAATGGTTTAGGCCGGTTAACCGTGATGTGATAGATAAGACCAACATTGTGCATGATGATGCGCGTCGCTATCTTATGCGTTCGAGTGAAAATTATGACCTGATCATCGGTGATTTATTTCATCCAGACTTGATTGGTCGTAGTCGCTTGCTATCATTGCAACAATTCGAGCGAGCCAAATTACGTCTTAATGATGGCGGTCTCTATGTGCAATGGTTGGCGTTAAATCAATTTGATTTAACGGCCTTACATATTGTGCTCAATAGTTTTCAGCAAAGTTTTCCGCAAGCAAGTTTATTTATTGATGGTTTTAGGTTGGCCATGATTGGTAGTAAAGATGGCGCAGTTAGCGCCAGTGATATGTTAGTGAACATCAATGCGCTAGATCAGGCACCTGAAAAAACGGGTGGTGAAGGAGTATGGACTTGGTTAGGCCGTTACTATGGCCGTATCGATAGTCCGTCAATGTTGATCGAAGATGAGTGGCGTCCTCGGATTGAGTATCATCTGCCGCGTGTACGCTATGCTGGCGAGATTGATTTGCAAAAAATTATCGCCTGGCTGATTGAGCAACGACCATCCCCACAACAGGCCGCTCAAGAACTTGATATTACAGCTAGGCTGACAACGTTGGCTGATCAGCAAAATTTCGAACGTGCCTATTTATCTGCCGATGCATCAATGCGCAGTTGGCAAGCGCAATTGAGTGGCGATGACAATCGTGCACAGCGTTTGCTGCAATTTTCTTATCGTGGTAACCCGCACGACCAATGGGTCAGTGGTACATTAGCCGATAGGATGTTAGCGTCATTGTTAGGCAATGCGGTAAACGCTAGCGTTGAGCAGGAAAATTTGCAACGAATTTTGGCTATTAAACCGGATCATTTGCCAACGCTTGCGGCATTATTACATTTAGCTCGGGATAATGAAGATGACGAGGCAAGCAAAAAATACATTGGTCAGCTACATGAAGTTAGTCCACTTTATAATGTTACGCCATTGCCTGGGGTGCTCTGATGTATTTGGAACAGCAAGGTCGCGTTCCACGACACCTCATAGCCTACCATAATCAAGCCAACAAAGAATCTGTGCAACAGCCATGAATCAGCCATCCTCTGTGACAGAAATTCCGATTATTGTTGTTAACAGCAATAGTCCGGGTCAGAAATTACACCGGCGCCGTAGATGGCTGCAAGTGATAACTGTATTGGCCGCTGTATTGATTCCTTTGTCAGGCTTGTTTCGCATCGATGTATTGACAGGTGCCTTCGTTATACTCGACAGGCAGATCGACTTTGGTGATTTTTTTATCATCATGGGTTTTTGGTTGATGGTATCCAGTGCCTTGGTTATTACGTATTCTGCTTTGGGTACCATTTTTTGTGGTTGGTCATGTCCACAAAATACCTTGTCAGAGTGGGCCAATTATTGGCATCGACGTTTGCTTGGCAAACGTTCAGAAATAATGCTGGATGGCGCACCGATGAAGGTGTCATCAGGCAAGAATAAATGGCTTAATTGGTTAAGCCTAGGCGCGATCTTGCTTGGATTTTCTATGGTCGCTGCTTTAATACCAATGCTCTATTTTTATCCTCTGGATATGTTGTGGAATTTTATTAGCTTTCAGACCGAAGAGAGAATGAAGGGATCTGAATACTATATTTACAGTATTTGTGTGTTAATTATTTTTATTGATGTGGCTTATTTGCGCCATTTCTTTTGCCGTTTTATGTGTGTCTATAAAGTGTGGCAACACTCGTTTAAAACAAAAGAAACACTACATATTGCGTATGACAGTTCGGCAACAGATGAGTGTGCGCATTGTAATTTTTGTCAAAGCGCCTGTTTTGTTGAAATTGACCCACGACAAACACAAACCTATGATGCTTGTATCAATTGTGGCGAATGCATTACGGCATGTGAAAGTATACGCGGCTCACGCAAAACGGGAGCTAGCTTATTGAGTTTTGCTATGGGTCAACCACAAGCAATACAGGAACAGCCACGTAATGCCATGATTACGCTGCGTTCACGCCTATTTTGGATTCTCCCTTTAGTCACATTGGGTTTGGGGATGTTTATCTGGGGGTTGGTGAGCTATGAACCCTACCGCTTTTCGGTCTATCATAGTGATACAGCGCAAGGGCGCGAGATTAATGAGTATCGTATATCGCTTGCACATAAGTTCTATAAACCAAGTGAGGTTGCGGTGGCCATAGAAGGCTTGCCTGAGGGCAGTTATCAGCTGGAGTCTGATAGTGTGATGTTTGATACGGCGCAGCGCAAATACCTGAAATTTTATATTAGCGATGAGTTGGAGCCAGGTTTTTATCCATTTTTAGTAAAAGTGAAATCGGCCGATGATTGGCAAAGTAGTTTTCGAGTTCATCATATTTCGGTGAAGAAATAATGACGACTAAACAAACAGATAATGCTGACACAGATGTAACAGCCGCCGATAATTCGGCGACAAACGATGTTGCCTCAACCTCAACGCAATCAGAATGGGGTAAAGAGGCAGAAGATTTTTATGGTTATAGTTCGGAAGAAGAGCGCCTAGCCAAACGTGGACTTGAAGACTGGGAGATGGTCGATAAAATTCCTGAGTCTCAGGCCGACATACCAAAATGGTTTGTTGCTGTGATTATTGCTGTGCTGCTGTTTGCTATTGGCTTAAGTTTTCCTTTCTGGGGGGATCGTGCAGGCTTCGAGCGAGAATGGTTTAATTGGGGCTTTGTTTTGGCGTTGGTTTATATCGCTATTTCTTCAGGGTTTATTTATGTCATGTTAAGTCTTTATGGTTCAAAGGCAGGTGGACGCTTGGATTCAGATAAACATGATTCGGATAAAAATATTGAGGAAAAAGATAAAGAAAACTCTGCGCCGGACAAGAGTGATGAGGCAGAAACCAAGTAGATTAATCTTAGCCGCCACTTTGGTTTTATGTGTTGCTTGTAGTCCAGAGGCAGAGAACCTTACAGCGCCAGCAGCGCAAAATAATACTGCAAATAATATGGCCAGCGATCATTCCAAAGATGCCCCCAGAGA
>CAYUKF010000029.1:0-1157 GCA_964445215.1 uncultured Thiotrichales bacterium | reverse complement strand
AAAATAATACTGCAAATAATATGGCCAGCGATCATTCCAAAGATGCCCCCAGAGATCATTTTGGCGCTGATGTGCTGAGCCGATATTGTAGTGACTGTCATATCGCGCCTAAAGCACAGACCAAAACAGCGAGTGAGTGGCCAGTAATTATTCAGCGCATGCAAACGTATCGTTCACGCCAGGCAATGCCTGTGCTCAATGATGCACAGATTAATGAGATTACCACTTACTTAACTAAACATTCAGGGAACCAATAAATATGCGCCAGTTAATATTGCTCGGTTTGTTATGTGCGCTCACTGTGGCTTGCGGTAAAGGTGAACGAGCCCGTATCCCAGCACAATTGTGGAGCGATATTATTTTTAAAATAGAAACGCATCCTTATCCCGTCAAGGCAGGGCACAATGAGATCTGGCTCAAGGCAACTAAAAAAGAGGGTGGCCCGGCATGGAGCTTGATTGTTTCACTACGCGCTAATAAGTCGGCAGAATGGGTACAGTCTGTGCAAGATGGTCATATAGGTGTTTTTCGTCGTGCAGTAAAAATTAATGAAGGTGACCAATATCTTTACGTGCACATTAGGCGTGGCGACAAAGAAACTGAGTTACAGTTTGAGCTGCCTTGGTCAGAGCAGGAGCAGTAGTAAGTTACTTTTGGCGATTTAGGCGTTGTTGCAAGCGCACACTGGTATGCCAACGACGCAGTAATAAAATCTTGTCACCACCACGGTCATCGGCGCAGCGTGGGCAAGTGAGATGGCACAGATACATTTCTTTTGGCAGCTTGCCTTCGTCAAATAAAGCCTGTTGCAGTACCCGGGCGCTATTACGCAGTGTTGTCATCGTGCCTGGGTGAATCATGCAACGCACGTTAAAGTCCACAGGCAAGTATTTGATCAGTCGTGAAGGGGAGTCAGTTGCTTCGATCAGACGTAGTATTTCACCGCTGAACATACCTGTTCTGGTCAGCACCAATCCTGGCCAGTGTTCTTTCAATTCAAGGTCAGCAACTGCTGTGGCCTGGCGCATCATATAGCTGGCATAAGCCAAAGGCATATGTAGAAACATCGGGATTGATAACGCGTGGATGCAATGTCCACTGAGATTAATGTCTTGCCCATCCCATTCGTTGGGGTAGTGCTCGGGGCAACCGCAGTC
>CAYUKF010000028.1:10188-14800 GCA_964445215.1 uncultured Thiotrichales bacterium | reverse complement strand
TGGGTTAACTCAAATTTCGACAAGTGGGATGGGTGATGCGGTTGTCGCCAAGCTTCGTGCAGCTTAATTAGGCATATCAAGTTAGGATTTCCAGGATTAGTAATGTCACAAAAAGGTTTTGATATTGCCGTGGTTGGCGCTACGGGTAATGTAGGCAGGGCCATGATGAGCATATTGGCAGAGCGTCATTTCCCAGTGGGTCGTTTATACCCGCTGGCCAGTGAGCGTTCTGCGGGTTCGGTAGTAAGCTTTCGTGGTGAAGAGGTGGTCGTTGAAGACCTTGCCCAGTTTGATTTCTCAAAGGTGCAAATCGGTTTATTCTCTGCTGGTGCCAGTGTCTCCGATGTGTATGCACCTAAGGCTGTTGCTGCTGGTTGTGTGGTCATTGATAATACTTCACGGTTTCGTTATGACGACGATATTCCACTGGTTGTGCCAGAGGTTAATCCTCATGCGATTGCCCATCACAAAACAAAAGGCATTATAGCCAACCCCAATTGTTCTACTATTCAGATGATGGTGGCCTTAAAGCCGATTTATGATGCGGCGGGTATTGATCGTATTAATGTTTGTACCTATCAGGCTGTTTCCGGTACGGGAAAGGCCGCAATCGATGAGTTGATGGGGCAAAGTTCAGCAGTTATTGCGGGTAAAGATACCCAGGCTGAGGTCTATCCACAGCAGATTGCTTTCAATGTGTTGCCTCATATCGATGTCTTCCAGGATAATGGTTATACCAAGGAAGAAATGAAAATGGTCTGGGAAACTAAGAAAATCCTTGAAGATGACGTTATACGTATTAACCCCACAACAGTTAGGGTGCCTGTGGTCAATGGCCACTCTGAAGCAGTGCACATTGAAACGCGTACTAAATTGAGCGCAGAGCAGGCACGCAAGCTGCTTGAAGCGGCGCCGGGTGTGGTGGTAATAGATGAACGTTGTGATGGTGGTTATCCAACAGCAGCGATAGAAGGGGTGGGTAGTGACGCCGTCTACGTTGGCCGTATTCGTGATGATATTTCTCACGAACATGGACTGAATCTTTGGCTGGTTGCTGACAACCTGCGCAAGGGTGCCGCACTCAACAGTGTTCAAATAGCTGAAATTTTGGTAAAAGACTACTTGAACTGATTTCTTTAGGGAATTAGGACTTAGTAGTTTTGCCATTAGATGCTGTACCGTATCGCGCTTGTCGCGACAATATGAATTCGCTAAGGTGAAAATAGAGGCGCGCATGTTCAGAAAACTGATAGTAATATTGATCACATGGTTTGTGTTTTATAGCGCACAAACATCGGCTCTGGGTTTGGGTAGTATTGAGTTAAACTCAGGCTTGAACCAACCCTTTGATGCGACAATTAAGCTTGTTGCCAGGAATGAGGCCGAGCTTGAAGGTTTGCGTGTTGGGCTTGCCTCAAACGCCGACTTTGACCGAATTGGCGCCGTGCGGTTGCCGTTTCTCAACGATCTCAAGTTTGAAATTATTAGTCTTGATGGCGCCAAACCCTACATAAAGATAACGTCTAGTCGGCCTGTGCGTGAACCTTTTGTTGATTTTGTTCTTGAGGCGAACTGGCCTGCCGGGCGTTTATTACGTGAATATACCGTACTACTTGATCCGCCAACGATTACTACTGAACGTGCTGCGCCAATACAAGCCCCAACGGTAAACCGTGCCCCAAGCGTTGCCCCTGTATTAGCGCCTCGTCGTCAGCAAGAGCCCTCATTTAGTGGCGGTGGCCTTATTGAGCCCACGACGACGGCAAGTGTTGTTAGCACCAGTGATTTGGTTTTTGGTCCTGTTGGCGCTAACGACACGCTGTGGAATATCGCTGATTCAATGCGTCCAAGCGACGATGTATCGGTTCAGCAAATGATGATTGCATTACTAAAAGAAAACCCGGATGCCTTTGGTAATGACAATATCAATAATCTTAAGCGCGGCAAAACATTACGTATCGAAGATCAGTCAGTTATTGCTGAATTAAGTCATAAACAGGCAGTCGCTGAAACCAGTCGTCAATACCAAGATTGGCTGGTTGCCAAACAAGCACGTCGTGCTGCACGCGGTCAAATTGCTAAACAGCAAGCGGTTGCCGTATCTGTTGGCGATAACACAGCCAGCGCAGAAGGGGGTGTTGCGTCACCCGAAGAATCCGAAGGGGATGCTGTCCCTGAAGGTGGCCTACGACTGCTAGCGGATGATGCCCTTGAAGACAGTGCGACGCAAGGTGGTGTTGCCCAGGTGAGTGGTGTTAGTGGCGATATTAATGAGCTTCGTGAAGAGCTTGAGCTAACGACTTTCGCTGTTGAAGCTTCGCGTGAGCAAAATGTTCAATTGCGTGAGCGTATGACTGGGCTTGAAGAACAGATTACGGCCATGCAGCGAGCGCTACAATTAAAAGACGATACCCTGACGCAGCTTCAGCAAAAGCTTGCTGAGCCGACTGATGCTGTAACCAGTGATAGTGCCACTGAGTCCGCTGTTGAACCCATTGGCATAGGCGTTATTGAGACACTGCCACTCGAGCTTGAAGAAAAGGCAGAGATTATTAGTGAAGCGATAGAGCCTGATGTTGCCGTTGTAGATGAGAGTGGCACAGTGACAGAAGAGGCGGTTTCTGCAGTAGAAATGATTAAGGATGAAGTCGCGGTATCAGAGTCCGTTAGTCCTCAAGAGAGTAATGAAGGCGATACTATTAGCACTTCAAACATGCTTGATACGGCACTTAAGAATGCTAGCAATATTGGTAACTTAATAAAAGATAAGGCGACTAACTTTTTCTCTAATATTTCGCTGAATTCAATTAAAGAAGTATTGCAGCCTGAGAATATTCTTCAGCGCTATAGAGATAATCCGCTTATTTTCCGTATTATCAGTGGCATTATTGCCGTATTAGTTATTCTTGGTCTTATCGTACGCCGTCGTCGGATTGCTGCAAAAGAACAGTTTGAAGAATTTGCTGCACCGCAAATGAATAATGTTGACGACGTTATCGAATCAATCGAGGAAGATACATTTGGTATTGGTGTTGTAGACGGTGAGACAGCCGATGTGCTTGGCGAAGCCGATGTTTATATCTCCTATCAGCGTTATGACAAGGCCGAGGCACTACTCAAGCATGCTATTGATAATGAGTCGAGTCGTGTTGACCTTAAGGTGAAGTTACTTGAGGTCTATCATGGCGCAAAGAATATCCCAGCGTTTATTAGCAGTGCTGATGAGGACCATGTACTACTCAGTGAGGATAAGGCCGTATGGTCACAAATTAATGCAATGGGCTTAGAGTTGGCACCTGAGCATCACCTGTTTAGTGGAGATAGTGCCACTGCTGCTGAATTTGATAAGTTGGAAGGCTTTGATACGCTGGACGACATCGACGATAGTGATGTTGGTGTGGATGACTATGCTGATATTGACTTAGATATGGACGTGCTGACTGCCGATGGCGATGTTCTGAATGAGAATAAGGATGAACCATCAACGGCTGATGGTGCGGAAGCACTTTATGATGAGGCATCAAAAGATCTGGAAGATGAGTTTGGTCTTGAGCTTGATGTCGGTGATGATGCGCCCGTTGTAGACGTCGACGGAGAAGCTGGCGCAGAAGAATCCCAAGGCTCGGCTTTGCCTCCTCTTGCAGCCGAAGAGTCTGCCTTCGCGCAAGCGGAGGGGCACGTAGAGGAGGAGCAGGTAACGCCTAGCATAGAGCCTGCTGTCGAAGTCAATGATCAGGCTGATGCTCCATCATTACTCGAACGTGCCATGGATAATGCGGCAGCAAACCCTGATGGTACCAATTTTAATGAAAAATTCGGTTCAACAAATATGGGTGATAGCGTAGGCGAGCCATTAAATACTTATAATCCTGATGACGATAATGGTGATGGTGAAGCCTATGATGCATCATTATTTGCTGGCGTTGATGTTGTTTCAACTAAACTTGATCTTGCCAAAGCGTATATCGATATGGGTGACCAAGATGGCGCGCGTAGTATTCTTGGTGAGGTTGTTGCCGAAGGAACGGATGATCAGCAAAAAGAAGCTCAGGCGCTTATTGATCAGCTTTAATCTTTTCTTGGTTCCTAGTGTGGGCTAAGCCCCCCGAACACATTATTATGCACCCGCTAATTCGCGTTGTTTGTCTCTTACTGATAGCGGGTTTTATAGCAAGCGCACATAGTGTATTTTTGTTGATAACCTTATGTATATTGGCGGCGGTATATATTCTTGCGTCGCTATCATTAAAGCAATGCTGGTCTCTTGTCCAGCGTATGCGTTGGTTCTTTCTTTCAATTCTGATTATTTATTTTTGGTTTACGCCAGGCAGGGCTTTTAGCCCTGAATTGGCCAATACGCTTTGGATCCCCAGTGTCGATGGTGTTGAGCAAGGGTTAATAAGAGTTGCTTGCCTTGTGCTGATTATTGCGACCGTTAGTGCTTTGTTACAGTCGACATGCAAAGAGCAATTATTTTCTGCAATCTATAGTCTAATTTCCTGGACACGCCACCTGGGTTTATCACCTGAGCGATTTGCTGTGCGCGTGACGCTAACCCTGGAGGCGCTGACTGCAACCCAGTCAATAATTTCGACGACAAGAGAGCAGCTTG
>CAYUKF010000028.1:0-10088 GCA_964445215.1 uncultured Thiotrichales bacterium | reverse complement strand
AATCTTGTCGCCGCAGGATAATACCTGACAGCGGTGGTAAGCGCAGCTGAATTGAGTGCTGCCTGCCATTATAGGCCATGTGTTCACTCTGAACCTCATGGTTGCCGACATTGCTACCACTATAATAGATTGAATCAGAATTGAATATTTCAACGTAAGTCCCGTCCTCAGGAACGCCGATACGATAATTTTCTCGCGATATCGGTGTAAAGTTAAGTATTACGATAACAAACTCATCATCTGCGCGTCGCACATAAGATAAGACAGAATTGGCATCGTCATCGCAGCTTAGCCACTCAAAACCACAGCCATCAAAATCGTAGTAATGCAGAGCCCGGTTGTTTCGATAGAGTGCATTAAGATCAGTAATTGTTTTTGTCAAACCGGCATGTTGAGGATAGTCGAGCACATACCAATCAAGCGCACCAGCTTCACCCCACTCTTGGCCTTGACCAAACTCACAGCCCATAAAGAGCAACTTTTTACCGGGGTGGGTGTACATATAAGTATAGAGTAAACGTAGATTGGCGAATTGCTGCCATTCGTCACCTGGCATTTTATACAGTAAAGAGCGTTTGCCGTGGACCACTTCATCATGCGACAAGGGCAGGATAAAATTTTCGCTATAGGCATAGAGTTGGCTAAAGGTCAGTGAATTATGATGATAGCTGCGATGCACCGGGTCTTGCTGCATATACTCCAGAGTGTCATTCATCCAGCCCATATTCCACTTCATGCTAAAGCCAAGACCGCCATCACTTGTCGGGCGTGACACTTTCGCCCATGATGTCGATTCTTCCGCCATCACTAATGTGCCAGGGTGTAGCGAATGAGTCATTTCATTGAGCTGGCGAATAAAGTCGATGGCTTCGAGATTATGGTTGCCGCCATACTTATTTGGCAGCCAGTCACCGTCCTCGCGTGAGTAATCGAGGTAAAGCATCGAGGCCACGGCATCAACGCGTAGCCCGTCGAAATGAAATTCTTCCAGCCAAAAGGTTGCGCTGGCCAATAAGAAGTTTTTTACCTCATTGCGACCATAATTAAAAATCAGCGTGCCCCAGTCGCGGTGTTCACCACGGCGCGGGTCGGCATGCTCATACAGTGCGCTGCCATCAAAGTGTGCCAGGCCTTCGCTATTTTTGGGGAAATGCCCCGGCACCCAGTCAAGCAAAACACCGATATTATTGCGATGACAGTAGTTAATAAAATAACGCAGATCATCGGGGTCGCCAAAGCGACTGGTTGCCGCAAAATAACCGCTGGGCTGATAACCCCAGGAGGCGTCAAGTGGGTGTTCGGTGATCGGCAATAATTCGATGTGGGTAAAATTGCAAGCAAGCGCGTGATCGACCAAGCGATGGGCAAGTTCTCGATAATTGAGAAAGTGATGATTATGATCGCGTTGCCACGACCCTAAGTGAACTTCATAGATCGACATGGGTTGATGCAGCCAATCAGCATGTCGGCGCTGCTCAAGCCATTCATTATCTTGCCAATCATATTGCCCTTCTTTAAACACAATGGAGGCTGTTGCTGGTCGCATTTCCATTTGTTGGGCGTAGGGGTCGGTTTTAACTTGCAGCTCGCCACTATCACGATTACGAATTTCATAGCGATACAGTTCTGCTGCACCTAGCCCAGGGATAAAGAGCTCCCACAAACCACTTGCCCCACGCACGCGCATCGAATGAGTGCGACCATCCCACTGATTAAAGTCACCGATGACGCTGACACGTTCAGCACTGGGTGCCCAGGTAGCGAACATGACACCTTCAATACCATCAATGGTTTTTATGTGGGCGCCTAGTAGGCGATAGATATGCCAGTGTTTGCCTTCGCCAAAAAGGTGAATATCGTAATCTGGTAATTGTGCTGCAAAGCTATAAGGGTCGTAGCTCGTTGTTTCGGTACTATCCGAGGCAATAGTAATGAGGCGGTAATATGCAGGTAATTGACTGTCATCACCGTGCCATTCAAATATGTCACTATTGCCGATACGAGCCATCGCATGTTTACGTGATTCGACATAGACCGCCTTGGTGTTGGGTTTGAATGCACGAATGATTGTTGTCGAACCGATTACATGTTTACCCAGTATGGCAAAGGGGTCATGGTGGCGTGCCTTGACTAAAGATTCGATTTCTCTTGTCAATGTAGATATGGGTAATGTAGACATAGGCAAGATTTAGTTTGACTCTTTTTAGCAGGACAACGACGAATAATAATAATGTTAGCACAAATAAACAGGTAAATATTTTGCTGAAGTTGGCGTGAGTTGTCTTCTTTTAGCCGTGTGAATGCATTATAATTAAATGGTAGGGTTGTTAACTTTCAGTGGTAGTAAGATGGCGATGTTTATTAAACAAGCACTGGCTCTGAATAGATAATGCCAGAACATTCAAATTCCGGCCGCTTTGTTAGCCGTCTTACTCGCGACACACTGGCACTTATTCTCGCTGGCGGGCGCGGTTCACGCTTAAAACAACTGACCAGTTGGCGTGCAAAACCGGCAGTGCCATTTGGTGGCAAGTTTACTATTATCGATTTCCCGCTTTCAAATTGTATCAACTCGGGTATACGTCGGGTTGAGATAATGACCCAGTACAAGGCGCATTCGCTGATTCGTCATATTCAGCAAGGGTGGAGTTTTTTACGTGCTGAGCTCAATGAGTTTATTGAATTGTTGCCAGCGCAGCAGCGCATTGCAACCTCTTGGTATTCAGGCACTGCCGATGCCGTTTATCAGAATCTGGATATTATCAAAGGTCATGCGCCGGGTTATGTGCTCGTCTTAGCTGGCGATCATGTTTATAAAATGGATTATGGGCCGATGATTGCCTACCACGTTGCGCAAGAGGCCGATTTGACTATAGGTTGCATCGAAGTTCCTGTTGAACAAGCTAAAGCATTTGGTGTGCTGGGTGTCGATGATGATCAACGTATTCGGCGCTTTATCGAAAAGCCGGAGCAGCCAGATTGCGTGCCTGGGCAGCCAGGCCATGGACAGTCAGATAGGTCGTTGGTGTCGATGGGGATTTATATTTTTAATGCCGACTTTTTATATGAACAACTTTATCGTGATGCTTATGATGTTAATTCGAGCCACGATTTTGGCAAAGATATTATTCCTGATGTGATTGAGCGCTATCGCGTGATGAGTTACCCGTTTCGCGATGCAATGGGTGGCCAGGCTTACTGGCGTGATGTGGGTACGGTAGATTCGTTTTGGGAGGCTAATCTCGAGCTGATTGGTATTACACCCGATCTCAACCTTTATGATGATGAATGGCCGATTTGGACTTATCAGTCACAGTCGCCACCAGCAAAATTTATTTTTGATAATGAAGATAGACGTGGCATGGCTGTTGACTCTATGGTGTCTGGTGGCTGCATTATTTCTGGTGCGTCAGTAAAACATTCATTGCTGTTCTCTGGTGTTACTGTGCACTCCTATAGTGCACTTGAAGATTGTGTCGTGCTACCTGATGCCGAGATAGGTGAGCATTGCCGTTTGCGCAAGGTTGTTATTGATTCTGATTGTGTTATTCCTGAGGGCACTAATATTGGCTATGACGCGAAAGCCGATGCGGAAAAATATTATGTGTCACCAGGTGGCGTCACGCTCGTCACCCCTGATATGTTGGCTTAGCAAGTACCGCTATGGAGGGCAGTCGGGCTAAGATCAGCGTTGTGCTCTATTGGCATATGCATCAGCCTGATTATCGCGACCCGGATGATGGTCATTACCACCTTCCCTGGACTTATCTACACACCATAAAAGACTATGTCGATATGGTGGCCTTAATTGAAGAGAATCCTCAAGCGAAGGCAGTTATTAATTTTGTACCGACCTTGTTGGAGCAGATCGACGACTATGCCCACCAGGTTTTTGATTTCATCAATGACGGTAAACCAATAAGAGACAGCTTGTTAGCTGCTCTCGCTGAAGGGCGCTTTCCTGAAGCTAGCGCAGCACGTTTAGAACTGGCAAAAACATGCCTGCGCGCCAATGAAATGCGCATGATCGAGCCTTTTAAAGATTATCATGAACTGGCTAAACTGGTGCATCATCTGGAAGCTGCACCACATCAATTTATGTATCTTAATGATCAGTTCCTTATTGATTTATTGGTCTGGTATCACATTGTTTGGTTAGGTGCGACAGTCCGGCGTGGCAATGAAAAAATTGATCGCTTAGTGAAAAAAGGCCGTGATTTTAATGCTGAGGATCGACGTGAATTAATCACTATTATCCACGACCTGATTTGGCATGTTATTGGCCGTTATAAAAAACTGTCAAAAACGGGCCAAATTGAGTTATCAATGACGCCTTATGCGCATCCAATCACCCCATTATTATTGGATATGAACAGCGCCAAAGAGGCAATTCATGACGTTGAGCTACCGCAAGCAGAAACTTATTCTGGTGGTGAGGCGCGTGCGCGCTGGCATATAGAAGAAGGCTTTAAATCTTTTGAGAAATTCTTTGGTATCAAGCCAAAAGGTTGTTGGCCAGCAGAGGGTAGTGTTAGCACCGCAACAGTCAGTTTACTGTCAGAATATGGTGTTACCTGGTGCGCCAGTGGCGAAGGCGTGTTGCGCAACAGTCTTCAGGCATCGGGTTATCCTGATAGTGATAGGCCGAGTGTGTTTTCTCAGCCTTGTCATGTTGATGGTATTACAAACACCGCTGTATTCTTTCGTGATGATGGTTTATCTGACCGTATCGGTTTTACTTATTCAGATTGGCATGCGGACGATGCGGTAGGCGACTTTATTCATCATATTGAAAATATTGCTGCCCAACAACATGGCCACGATGAATCAGTCCTGGTACCTATTATCCTTGACGGTGAAAATGCCTGGGAGCATTACCCTGAAAATGGTTATTATTTTTTAAGTGCATTGTATAAAAAACTGATTGAGCACCCTGACATTGAGCTGACGACATTTTCTGAATATCTCGATAGTAAGCCGACTATTACCAAGTTAGACAAGATGGTGGCAGGTAGTTGGGTTTATGGTTCATTTTCAACCTGGATAGGCGATAAGGCAAAGAATGCCGCATGGGACTTATTGTGTAATGCCAAGCTGGCTGTTGATGACTATATGAAAACGACCAAGCCGGATTCAGAGAAGTGTTATCGGGTTGAGCGGCAATTAGCAATTTGTGAGGGGTCAGACTGGTGTTGGTGGTTTGGTGACTATAACCCTGGTGACAGTGTCAGTGATTTCGATGTGCTTTACCGTTTACATCTCAAACGACTTTATCAATTGATTGGCGTGACACCACCTGCTGAATTAGAGGCAGTGATTAGCCGTGGCGGCGGCGATGCCGAAGGCGGTGGTGCCATGCGACGTGGCGACGCTGGCGATAGCTAATGCGTTCCTCTAGCTTAGAGCAGCAAGCGGTACAGAGGACACAACGCCAGGCAGGTATTCTTTTACACCCTACGTCTTTACCTGAGTTTGTCCATATTGGTTGTTTGGGGCAGCATGCGTATCGTTTTGTTGATTTTCTTGCCAACTGTGGTCAGCAGTCATGGCAGATGTTGCCTGTGGGGCCAACGCACAGTGATTATTCACCTTACCAGCCACTTTCTGCTTATGCAGGGAATAGCCGTTTTATCGATCTCCATGCGTTAATAGAGCAAGGTTGGTTATCACACATTGATCGTGATTTGCCGCATCAACTTCAACTTGATGCGGCCTTCAGCACGTTTTATGACGCTTTGACTGATGCTGATGAAGTAGCATTTCGGGCATTTATCGATGAGGAAAAATACTGGTTACGTGATTTTGCCTTATTTTGTGTGATTCGTGATACGCAGAAAGGAATAAGCTGGCTTGATTGGCCAGAGCCATTGCGTGATCACGATGAGCTTTCCTTGGCTCATATTGAGTCTTCGCAGCAAAAAGCACTCTATGCTGTTTTTTTTGAGCAGTATCTATTTGCCCAACAGTGGCAGAAGTTAAAAGCTTACGCTAACCAGAAAAATATCCAGATGTTCGGTGACATGCCTATATTTGTCGCTCTTGATAGTGCTGAAGTATGGGCACAGCGCCAATATTTTGATGTCGATGAGTCAGGTTACCCACGTTTTGTGGCCGGTGTGCCGCCTGATTATTTTTCCGCAACGGGGCAACGTTGGGGTAACCCTCATTACAATTGGACGGTCATGCAAGAACAGGGTTTTGATTGGTGGCTTAAACGTTGTCAGCATGATCTAAAACGATTCGATTTGATACGCATCGATCATTTTCGTGGTTTTGAAGCCTATTGGAAAATACCGGTTGCATGCGACACTGCTATTGATGGTTTTTGGGAAAAAGCCCCGGGGCAAGCATTATTCACCGTATTATGTGAACATTTTCCCGATCGCCCCTTTGTTGCTGAAGACCTGGGCGTGATCACAGATGAGGTGATCGCCTTAAGAAAGCAGTTTGGCTTGCCGGGCATGGCTGTGCTGCAATTTGCCTTTGACGGGCACGCTGAGAATCCACATCTGCCTGACAATTACGAGCATTCATCAGTCGCTTATACGGGCACTCATGATAATGATACGAGTCTTGGTTGGATTCAGTCACTAGATGAGAGTAGTAGACATAGACTTGCTGAGCATATTGATATCAAGCGCAAAGATTTACCGTGGCCAATGATTCAAGCGGTTTTAGAGTCGCGTGCTGCGATGGCAATTATTCCATTGCAAGATATTTTAATGCTCGATAGCTCGCATCGTATGAACACACCGGGCACAACAAAAGGTAATTGGCAGTGGGGCTTTGAGTGGTCACTATTGACACAGACGCTATGCGCTAAATTACTCCATGCAACACGTCATAGTGGTCGCCTCTTAGTAGAAAAATAAGAGGCGACGAGCACTACCTTAAGTTAAGGAACCGCTGATTAATATTGATGTAGTACTAATCACAACAAATAGTTATACCCAACGCATGTAGCCAATCTCGAATCGGTGAGCAAATAATGGATGGTACGGGTATATGCGAAGTTTATAAAATTGTAAGCCTGGTAAGTCAGGCGTTAGTTCGATAGAGAAGACGGTTTCTTCTGTTGTTACATCAACAGCCTCAGTGTTTGCTTGATCTGATGATTTTGTGCTTAGCGTGTTCTCGGGGCTCAATGCATGATGGGCTTGGGTCTGAAAGATTTTTTGCTCATTTTCAGTGCCAATCACACACTCGACGATAACATCACTGGTTTTCAGGCCATTAAGGTTGGCTGCGATCTGAATCTTTAACGTATCTCCTGCGTTAATGCGCGTCGTTGGGGTGTCAAGGCGGCGAATGCTTAATTTATTCCAGTGAGTGCTGACCATTTTTTTCCACTTAGCAAGTTGCTTGGCCGATTTATAGCTATCATCTAGCAGTTTATTTGAATGTTTTATGGCAGGGCCATAAAACTGGGTAGCATAATCTAACACCATACGCTGTGCATTGAATCGAGGCAGCGTTGTTTTCATCGATTCTTTAGATTTTTTGATCCAGGCATTGGAGTAACCATTGCCGCCACGGCGATAGTAGAGAGGCACGATTTCGTGTTCAATTAAATCTAATAGTTCGTTAGCTTCCATGGTGTCACGGTATTCGTGATCGAATTCAGCGCCATGAGGTGTAATAGACCAACCATTTGTGCCGTTGTAGCCTTCGCCCCACCAGCCATCGGGTACGCTACAGTTGATAATGCCATTGAGTCCAGCTTTTTCGCCCGAGGTGCCGCTCGCTTCCATTGGATATTCTGGTGTGTTAAGCCAGACGTCCACGCCGGTGACTAGACGTCGACCTAGTGCTAAATCATAATTTTCTATTAGCAATAATTTGCCTTGGAAGCGTGACTCTTTTGCCATCTGGTGTATCTGGCGTATCAGTGCTTGACCAGGCAAGTCATTAGGATGAGCTTTGCCAGCAAATAAGAATAGGACAGGGCGCTCGGAATCGTTGACGATACGTGCTAACCGATCTGGATCTTTTAAGAGTAGGTTTGCGCGTTTATACGTGGCAAAACGACGGGCAAAGCCAAAGGTGAGAATATCACCATGCTTGTCTTCCAGTATCGATATGACACGCTGAATAGTTGATTCGCTTTCTCCATTGCGCCTGCTCTGTTTTTCATAGCGTTCCTTGACTGTTTCAAATAGCTGAGCTTTCAGTAAGCGTCGTACATTCCAGTAACTGTGATCAGGTATCCCATCAATAACATTCCAGAACTCAGGGTTAGTGACTTGATTACGCCAATCGCCACCAAACCGCATGTCAAATAGATTCACCCATTCGCTTGCGAGAAAGGTATAGATGTGAACACCATTAGTGACATAACTAATAGGGTTTTCAGTAGGCGGAATCTGTGGCCAGATATAGCCTTGCATTTTCGATGCAACGCCACCATGAATGCGACTGACGCCGTTGTGAAAACGCGAACCACGTAGTGCCAGAGCAGTTTGGTTGAAGCCGCCTTGGCTGCTTGGGCTAGAGCCCAAATTTATAAACTCTGCTTTGTCGACTTTCAGCGATTGAATATATTGGCCAAGATGAGAGTCGACTAAGTCTTCACTGAAAATATCATGGCCAGCAGGGACGGGGGTATGGGTCGTAAAAATGGTGGCGGCAGCGACGAGTTCGAGTGCTGTATTGAAATTGCAACCCTGTTCAACATATTCTCGGCAGCGTTCAATAATTTGAAATGCGGCGTGTCCTTCATTGATGTGCCATACCGTTGGTGCTAGCCCAAGCGCACGTATGGCTTTGACACCGCCAATACCTAAAACAATTTCTTGCTGAATACGTGTGCTGATATCACCACCATAAAGTCGACAGGTGATTTGGCGATCATCAATGCTATTTTTCGATAGATCGGTATCGAGCAGGTAGAGAGTAATTAAGCCTGCACGTACTTGCCAAACCTTTACTTCGACATCACGGCCAGCAATGTCAACGGTAATACTCAGTTCTTTACTGCTATTTGGCATAAGAGCAGGCGTTACTGGCAGGTCTTCAAAGTTTGTCTGCATATTGTGCGCGATCTGATTACCATGGTTGTCGATAGTTTGGCTAAAGTAGCCTTGACGATAGAGCAAGCCGACAGCGACAAAGGGCATACCCAGGTCACTTGCTGCCTTACAATGATCGCCAGCAAGAATACCAAGGCCGCCAGAGTAGATGGGTAGGCTCTCATGAAAGCCAAATTCTGCACAGAAATAGGCGACCAAGTCTTTATTGGGTGCAATATTGGCTTGAATATCCGGTTCGTTACGTGGTGCATTAAAATATGAATCAAATACGGATAAGACGCGATGGTAGTCTTCCATAAAGACACGATCTCGGCTCGCTTCATCTAATCGTTGTTGCGCGACTCGACGTAAAAAAGTTTTAGGATTATGGCCACATTGTTGCCAAAGATCATTGTCGAGCCTAAAAAACAGGCGCCTTGCTCCACGATCCCAGCTATAGAGCAGGTTGTTTGCCAGCTCTTCCAGCCGCGCGATATTTTGAGGGATGATAGGTTGAACTTCTAACGAAAAGCGTGTTAATTCGGCCATGCTTGTTATCTCTTTACGTTGTTATTATTAAAAATGGGTAGTATATGTTCGCCATTGGTACATGTTTCCATCAGTTATGCCGTCTTTAGAGCAAAACCGATACTAATGTTCCGACAAGGCATTATTGATGACTATTTGAAATTGTAAGAAAGTGCTTGTCAGTTAAGCTAGTGCTCTATCCATGTGAGTGTACGGATTCAGCGTTGCTGTGGGGTTTCGCAGCACCAACAGTAGGCGCTTTAGGCGAGGCGCAGTACGAAGGCAAGGGTTGTTCCCTTGTCGAGCACTGTAACGCAGCGGCGAAACCCCACAGCAACGCCCTTCGGGTTGGCTTGTCAATGCCCACGGACTGCGTCGCCTAAAGCGCCTACTGTTGGTGCGCCTCTTGACAAGGGAACAACCCTTGTCTGCGAGATGCGCCTTGCCATGCGCATTGACAATGCCAACTGAACTCGTAATTATCACATGGATAGAGCACTGATGGTGCCGGGAGCGAGAATCGAACTCGCACTCTGTTACCAGAACCGGATT
>CAYUKF010000027.1:2110-14869 GCA_964445215.1 uncultured Thiotrichales bacterium | reverse complement strand
GACCATGCCTTTCCAGCAACCTGTGCAGCAACCGTATTTGCCATGAGCAAACCATTGCCGCCTTCACAACAGTCGCCGGTAAAAGCAATAACCTTGGAAGATATTCGTTGGCAATGGTGCCATATCAAATCAACCGCCTTACTGGGAAATTTATTATTACGTCAACAGGCAATCGACGTGGGCTGCCATGAGGCAATTTTACTGCGTAACGACACGCTGACTGAAGGTGCTGCCAGCAATGTTTTTATTGTAAAAAATAATAAAATTATCACCCCCAAAAAAAGCAATAATATCTTACCAGGAATAACTCGTGATATCGTCATTGAACTTGCAGAAAAAAATCACTTGGATATAACCGAAACCAACATCAGCCAACAAGAACTATTAAACGCTGATGAGATTTGGCTGACCAGTGCAACGAAAGAAGTCGCACCAGTCATCGAGCTCAATGGGCAATTAGTCAGCAATGGTCGAATCGGCCCTCTGTGCCAACACATGCAAGACCTATTCAATCAATTTAAAAAAACACTGCGTAGCAACAGCTAGCAGCATGACCAACAGCGACGAAAAGCTCGGCCTACAATTCCCGTGTGAATTCCCGCTTAAAGTGATGGGCAAAAATGTCTGCTCACTGCGTAAATCCATCGAGCATATCGTTAAGCAATATGTCCTCACTGAACACCAAATATCTATCACTGAACGTCATAGTAAAGAGACGCGCTTTGTCGCAATCACTGTCACCATAAAGGCACAGAACCGACAACAGCTTGATGATCTCTATCTGGCTTTTAATAAACACAGTGATGTCATGATGACGCTTTAGGAACCTCGAATGAAACTCATTTGTCGCCATTTTGGCATCAGCGATTATAATGACATGCTCGAGGCAATGCAGGCCTTCACTGCCGAGCGCAACGACAACACCTGCGATGAACTTTGGTTAACTGAGCACCAAGCTGTCTTCACCTTGGGTCGCGCGGGCAAAAAAGAACATGTCTTAAACGCTGGCGACATCCCGTTACTGCGCAGTGATCGTGGTGGCCAGGTAACCTACCACGGCCCTGGCCAACTTATTGGCTACACCCTGTTTGATTTAAAGCGCCTTGATCTAGGTGTTAAACAATTTGTTGGTGCTATCGAACAGGCCTTAATTAATTTTCTCGCCAATAATGCAATTGAGGGTGTGCGTCGTGCTGACGCGCCCGGCATTTATGTCAATAAGCAAAAGATTGCAGCACTTGGCCTACGTATTCGTCGACATTGTGCCTATCATGGCTTCAGCCTCAATATCGATATGGATCTATCGCCCTTTTCACGTATTAACCCCTGCGGTTATGCCGGTCTTGCTGTCACCCAGCTCAGCAACTTTACCGCCGAGCACTCGCTGGGCAGTACTGGCGATGCCCTTTGCAACCAAATTCAGCAGGTTTTCGGTTACACTGAACGGCTGATCGATAATAATCCTGTGATATTAAATGACAAAACCCAGCCCAGCGACCACTGAAAACAAGCTCGCTAGACACCCAGGCAAAAAACCACTGGATAATAAAAAAGGCGTCCTGCTAAGAGGCGCTGACAAGGTCGCTCGCATTCCCATCAAGGTTGTGCCAACAACGACTATGGTACGTAAGCCAAGCTGGATTCGTGCCCGCGCGCCCAACTTGCCAGAGGTTATTCGGCTTAAATCTATTCTGCGCGAAAACCGTTTGCATACCGTGTGTGAAGAAGCATCGTGCCCAAATTTAGGTGAATGTTTTAGTCAGGGTACAGCGACCTTTATGATTATGGGTGATATCTGCACTCGTCGCTGTCCGTTTTGCGATGTCGGGCATGGTCGGCCTAATTCCCTAGACCCTGATGAACCCGACAATCTTGCGCGCACTATTAAAGCCATGACATTGAATTATGTCGTCGTAACATCGGTTGACCGTGATGATTTACGCGATGGTGGCGCTGGACACTTTGTGCAATGTATCGATGCCATTCGTCAACAATCACCAAAGACTAAAATTGAAATTTTAGTGCCCGATTTTCGTGGCCGTATGGATCGCGCCTTAGACATTCTCAAGCAATCACCACCGGATGTCTTTAACCATAATTTAGAAACCATTCCGCGTTTGTATAAAGCAGTGCGACCCGGCTCTGATTATGCCTGGTCACTGAATCTCATTAGACGTTTCAAGGCACTGTATCCAAATATTGCCACCAAGTCTGGGCTTATGCTCGGTCTTGGCGAAAGCATTGAAGAAGTTGTTGAAGTGATGCGTGACCTGCGTGCCCATGATTGCGATATGCTGACATTAGGCCAGTACTTACAACCGAGTAAACATCATTTAGCTGTTGAGCGCTTTGTTCACCCTGATGAGTTTGAGGAGCTAAGAAAAATTGGCGAAAAACTTGGCTTTAGTAATGTTGCCAGCGGTCCATTAGTCCGTTCGTCTTACCATGCTGATCAACAAGCGGCAGGGAAAGCCATCGCCTAGGGGGTGTTAACAATCATTTCAATAATCCTGTTGCATCTGAAAAAGCGCCAGACGCCCCGCAAGAAGTGCCCTTGGGGTACAAGGCGAGAGAAGAGAGGTTTGGTGGTTCCAAATGAGCGATGAACAACGCAGTATGGCGCTTTTTCAGATGCAACCCGAAGGGCCAGTGCGCATTTTTCACCCAGCAGCGTTGTCGCTCGCTTATGTGGGCCAACCACACCGCGCTTGCTCCGCCTTGCTGGATAAAAAATGCGCACTGGCAGGACTATTAAAATGATTGTTAACACCCCCTGCCCTCACTTCTCAGCAGAAAACGTCTACTTTTTCTGCTGGCCAGATTCACCACTATCAGAAAGTAACGACAGTTTGAACTGTATATCCTGGCTCAGCCAATAATGACTTTCAGCCTCAAGGTCTTCTCGGGTCAATGGGTGTTGTGCCAACCATTCATCATCAATTTTCAGAGTAAATTTCTTTTTACTCGTTTTAAGCTGAATCTCTGGCAGGTCACTATTTTGTCGTGAACGACAAAACAAACAAGCTAAACGAAAGACAAGTACCAATACCCAATCAGCAGTAAAGTGATAACTTTCTGCCACCGCACGTAAACGTCGCCGCTGATTGAGCACCAGAAAGCTGATTTGCTTTTGCTCAAGCTTAGAGAAGCCCAACATGTCAGCATTTAAAATAATATAGGCGCCGTGCTTTTGAAAACCACTGTGTGAAATAGTCAAACCAATCTCGTGTAGTTTGGCTGCCCATGAGAGTAGTTGCTTGGCCAGCTTTACTCTCACTCCTAACTCGACTTTAACCAATTGCAGCAAGGCCAAAGCATGGTGTTCAACTTGCTTAGCTTGGGCGCTATCAACGTGATAATTAACCATCATATTAGCGGCAGTAATATCACGCGCATCGGAATGACGGACTCGACCCGCCAAATCGTGAATAATGCCTTCCTTCATCGCATAGCTGGAAACCTGCATACGCTCTATACCCAGCTCGAGGAAAACTGCATGCAAGATGGCCACGCCGCCCGCAATTACAGGACGCCTGTCTTCTTTTAAACCGACCAAATCAATGGCGTCAGCATGACCAGACTTAACCAGTCTCTTGGCTAGTTTCTCTAAGCCACGCAGCGTAATATCATGCTCATCGGGCCAATTGTGATTAACTATTTCGCCAACCGTACGAATGGTTCCCGAAGAGCCTACGGCTTCACCCCAATTTTCTGCTGAAAATTTGTCAGCATGGGCGCGTAATTCTCGTCGTGCTGCACGCAAGGCCTTATCATAACTTTCCTGGCTAATTTTTTTGTTTTTAAAGAAACGGCCACTGTAAACAACGCAACCCATATACACACTTTCTAACCGCTTTGGCGCGAGCCCCTTGCCAACGATTAACTCGGTGGAACCACCGCCAATATCAACAACCAGACGACGTTCATCACTCGGCGCCAAGTCTTGTGTAACACCAAGATAGATAAGGCGCGCTTCTTCAATACCACTAATAATATTGATCGACACGCCTAAGATCGATTCGGCTTTTTCCAGAAATTTATCACCATTACGCATGGTGCGCAGAGTATTGGTGCCCGCTACGCGCACTGAATCTGCCTCAATACCATCAATAATTTCTGCAAAGCGGTGCAAGGCTGCAAACGCACGGTCTGCGACTTCGTCACTTAAACGATTTTTATCGTCAAGCCCTTCCGCCAGCCTTACCACTTCTTTGTGGCGATCAAGATAACGGATTTTATCGCTATCAATTCTTGCGATAAGCAAATGAAAACTATTAGAACCCAAGTCTAATGCAGCGACGCGACCACTACTCATATTTTATTCAAGCCTTATATCAGTGATGTGCGGCGCTTATCTAGCAACGATTTTATCGCTTGCTGTCCACGCCCTGATTCGGCTGCCAAAAGATACGTATGAATAGCTATTTGCGAATCAACTTTGCGACGATTGCCTCTAGCAACATAGGCATTACTATGCGCCTCGTCAAGAATACGCGCGCGACAGTTGTCATTGGATTGCAAACGCAAAATATCAATAATACGGCGCTTAATATTTTTATCGTAAACAGGCAAACTCACCTCGACACGATGATCGATATTGCGTGACATCATATCGCCTGAACTAATATACACACTTGGGTCATCATCATTAGCAAAAATATAAACACGTGAATGCTCGAGAAACCGTCCAACAATACTAATCGCTTCAATATTATCACTAACACCTTTGACCTTTGGCACCAGCGAACAAATAGAGCGAGCAATAATTTTCACCTTAACTCCAACGCGGCCCGCCTCATAGAGTTTATCTATCAATTCAGGGTCAGAAAGGTTGTTCACTTTAATAAATACCCACGCCTGCTTGCCAGCTTGGGCATTAGCCATTTCAACATCTATTTTACTACGTAACTGTTGGCGAAAATTAATGGGCGACACTAACAAATGTTTAAAATCAAAATGACGATAGCTGTTGGCTGCAAATTCAAATACTTTTTCTATTTCACCAGTAATCTCAGGCCTGGCAGTAAAGATAGCGAAATCGGTATACACACGCGCAGTCTTTTCGTGAAAATTTCCCGTACCAACCACTGCATAGCTAATCTTAACACTGTCTTCAATACGCTTAATCAAACAAATCTTTGAGTGGAATTTCAGGCCCTGAATACCAAAAGAAACCTTTACACCTGATTCGGTTAGCCGCTGCGCCCATTGAATATTCGCCTTTTCATCAAAGCGTGCTTGTAACTCAACAATCACATGCACAGCCTTGCCGTTTTGTGCCGCATTAATCAGTGAATTCATAACGCGAGACTCAGCCGCTACGCGGTAAATACACATACGAATTTCCGTTACTCTTGAATCAATCGCAGCTTCACGTAAAAAATTGGTGAAGTAAGAAAAACTCTGGTAAGGATAATGCAACAATACATCTGCTTTTTTAATCGCATCAAATGTAGTGATTTCAGTATCGATAGCAGAACACGCTATGGATGAAAGCGGTTTATGCTCTAAATATCGTGACCCAAGATTGGGGAAACCCATAAAATCTTTAAAATTATGATACTTTTCGCCCGGTGTAACGCTGTCATATTCAGAAAGATTGAGCTGCTTGACAAAAAATTCAACCATCAGTTTAGGCATGCCACGCTCATACATCAACCGTGTCGGCTGTGCTGCATGACGCCCCTTCAGGCTATAAGACATTTTATCGAGGAAGCTTTGCGTAATACCATCACCAATCGTCAACTCAGCATCACGTGTTAGCTTGATGGTGTAGGCGCTGATCGATTGAAAATCAATTAAGCCTGTAAAAATCTCTTCAATACCAATGCGCAATACATCATCCAGCATAATCAAGCGCTTGATACGCTTTGATCGTGTACTGGGAATTTGAATAAAGCGCGGCAACTTATCCGTCGGCACTTCAAGCACTGCATAGGGTTTGTTACGTGGATCCTTATGCACATAATCAATTTTCAGCGCAAGGTACATCAATTGCTCTGACAAGGTTGGCAGCTTGCTACCTTCGCCCAACATAACAGGCGCCAACACAGGTAAAATCGATTCTCTAAAGTAGGTGCGTAAATAACGACGCTGGCCATCGCTTAAATCTTGCTCTGTTAAAAAATAAATATGATGTTTTTTAAGTTCGGCAAACAAATCTCTATAAATTTTATTATAATTTTCTTGTAATTGGACAATCTGCCGCTGCAACTTTCGCAAAAGCTTTGCTGCTGTTGACTCTTTAACATTCCGGGCATCTTCTAACAACATACGACGACGCACATCAGCGACGCGAACACGGAAAAATTCATCTAAATTGTTTGATACAATACCAAGCAATCGTATACGTTCAATAATAGGAACGCTGCGATCACACGTTTCCTGCAAGACTCTCTCATTAAAATAAAGCCAACTGACTTCCTTTTCGACAAAATATTTTGCAGTGGGATTTTTCACGCTACTTTGCGTGTTACCTTTCACTTTGGTGTACCTTGGCTTTGTGTTATTACTTCCAACATGGAATGAAATCAGCTATTAGAAAAAATTTTATGGCAAAGTGGTATCGTTTTTATATTATGTCAAGTTTATCATGCTGCCAGGAGGGCACGTTCTCTATAAAGTTTATCGTCAACCAGTGTTATTGTGTTTACGTGGCGCATCGTTAAAAGAAAGACGACCTGAGTGCAGATCAATTGTATGCCATACCTCGCAGTCAAACTGTAATATCACCACTTCACAGGTCGCCAACTCATCAATCATTTGCGAGGCCAGAGAGCGCACCAAATCCGACAAGCCCGGATTATGCCCAACCAACATTATGTCGTTGTAGTCATCGCTTAAGCCCCAAACAACATCATGCAAATTATCACTGCTTGCCTCATAAATACTATGGTCTGTCGTCAGCAATGTAGGCTCCAGCCCAAAGGTATCCGCAAATCGTCGCGCTGTGGTGATCGCACGCAGCGCAGGACTGGCCACTATTTGCTGTGGAACTAAGCCTTGTGCAAATAACCGCTGCGCCATTTCAGCGCTGTCGTGAAGCCCTCGCTCATTCAATGGCCGCTGGAAATCATTCTGTGTTTGTTTGCCCCACCCTGCTTTAGCATGGCGCACAACTGTTAGGCTCTTCACATTGTAATACCCAGCGTAGATTTCTGTTTCCCACGATTCTCCGTAGGAACCCATATTAAACTATACACTTGGCTCACGTATGCATTGCCACGCTGGAGCATGGGAATGAGACAATAGCCTCTAGGGCGTGTCGTCAATTAATATGCCCGTGCTGCCGTGCCCATTTTTTATCCAGCAAGGCATCGAGATGCGTGGTGTAGTTGTTCTACATAAGCGAGCGATAACGCTGCTGGGTGAAAAATGGGCGCGGCCCTTCGGGTTGAGCCTGAAAAAGCGCCATGCTGCGTTGTTCGTCGTTCATTTGGAATAACCAAACCACTCTCCTCTCGCCTTGCCTGGCGCTTTTTCAGGCTCAACAGCACGGGCATATTAATTGACGACACGCCCTAGATCATAAACTGATCGCCGCTATAAATGTCCACGTAGATCACGCATAGAAAAACCCAGAAAATCACCAGACAAATCACCAGATAAATCAATAGGCAAGTCACGCCCCAGAGCCATGACCTTAAAGGTTTCGCCCATTTCGCCTGGCAGGGTTAAGCGGCGAATTTGCTGCGCTAGATTTATACGCTCAATATCAGTCGCTGACTCGATATCTACCATCTCAGTGATACCAGACGACATGAGAAAGTAAGCCTGGTTGGTATAGCCCAGCACGTCCAGTTGATTGTCTATCGCGACTTCTGCCACAGCAGTAAAATCGACATGAGCGGTAATGTCTTGTAAGCCAGGATAGACAAAGGGGGCATCATGCGCTCTATGACGATAATGACAACGCAAGCTGCCTTGCACGCGTTGTGGATGATAATACTCATGGCGTGCACTGCCATAGTCAATTAACAATACTAGTGCTTGCTGTAAACCTGCGGCAAGGCTGGCTATCCAGCCATCCATTGCCAGGCACAGTTCAGCGGTATAAGCGATATCGAATTTGGTGGGCAAGGGTTCGAGACGTTGCTGCAAGGCATGGGTCGCTGCGGTCGCCCCCTTCAGTTTTTTGTATTGCAAACAGTCATTCTCGACGGCAACACCCAGTTCCTGAAATTGATCACCGCTTTTTATTAATCTATTGACTGGTAGCGCATCTAATAATTCGTTAGCAATCACTACGCCTGAGAATGGCGCTGTTGGCAGGGCGTCGAGCCACTCGATACGGTCAAAATAATCGGCCACACTGTCTTGCAATAAAGCTTGCTGACGCTGGCGTAGATCGGCGCTACTTTCTAAAATAAAATAACGCGAAGGCAAACAATCCAGCGCGGTTAGCTCTAACAAAATATCACGCGCCAACTTACCCGAACCGGCGCCCACTTCGAGAATAGCGCCAGCAGCCGTTTTTGGCAGGGCTAACAAGGCTTGTTGGCATTGCCGCGCAAGACAACGACCGAATAAAGGGGAAATCTCCGGTGCGGTAATAAAATCACCTGCGGGACCAAACTTATTGGCGCCAGCGGTGTAATAGCCTAAGCCGGGCGCGTAAAGAGCGTGCTGCATATAGCGTGCAAAATCAATGACGCCACCTTGTGCCTTAATGTCTGCTTTGATCACATCAACCAGGGCGGCACTGTGCGCGATCGCATCAGGGCTTGGCTGCGGCCAATCAGCGGGGATTGCATTGGTGTTATCGAGAAGGGTATCTGGGACAGGTGTCATACTGTTATTGTAGTGGGCAAAACGGCATCCGTGTAAACAGGGTGAAAATAAACCCAAAGAAAATCTATTAAGAGGAAATCTATGCAAGGAAATAAAGTGGCACTGATCACGGGTGGCGCTCAACGCATTGGCGCTACCCTCTGCCGACATTTGCATGGCGCTGGCTATAACGTGTTAATTCATTATCGACATTCAGCACAAGCGGCAGCTCAACTGGCCAAGGAATTAAATGGCATGCGGCCAAAATCAGCATATAGCATTCCTGCAAACCTGCTTGAAATCACTGACATCAAGCGCCTTATTCAAGCGGCATTAAAACCCTGGCAGCGGCTCGATGTCGTGGTCAATAACGCCTCAAGCTTTTATCCCACTGAAATCGGCGAAACATCCGAAGATAGCTGGAATGATCTCATTGGCAGCAATATGAAAGCCCCTTTTTTTATCGCCCAGACTGCTGCTGAGGAATTGACCAAACGACAAGGCTGCATCATCAATATTGTTGACGTGCATGTACAAAACCCCTTAAAGGGTCATAGCATTTACTGTGCTGCCAAAGCGGGACTGGCCATGCTGACACGTTCTTTAGCCGTAGAGTTAGCACCAAATGTACGTGTCAACGGTATCGCACCAGGCGCAATTCTGTGGCCGACGACTGAGCCTGATGAAACAAGCAAACAAAAAACTCTGGATGACATTGCACTGCAACGTTTAGGCGACCCACTTGATATCGCCAAAACGGTATTATTTTTAGCGCGCGATGCCGATTACATTACCGGCCAGATTATCACTGTCGATGGTGGTCGTTCGTTATAGGCTTGTTGAATTTATCAATTAGAGGGTTTATGGATGAATGAACATAACAATGAAATAGTATATATCCTGACTAATCCCGCGATGCCAGGTTTAGTAAAGATCGGGAAAACTGGTCAAAAAGACATAGCAGATAGAATGAGGCAACTATATACAACAGGTGTACCTTTGCCATTTGAATGCGCATACGCTTGTCAAGTAGATAACTGTGCAAAGGTGGAGTCCGCTTTTCATCTGGCTTTTGGTGATACCAGAATAAGTTCTACTCGGGAATTTTTTAAAATAGAGCCTGAAAGAGTGATAGCAATTCTAAAGCTACTTGCCACACATGATGTTACTCCGCAAATAAAAGGTTACCTTTCTGAGAATGTTAGCCTCGAAGAAATAGCGTCAGCTAACAAGATTAAATCTAGCCGTAGGCCACCAATGAATTTTATTGAAATGAGTATTCCAGTAGGGTCAACGCTTACATATAAGGAAAACGATATATCAGTTACCGTTGCTGAAGAAAAAAAAGTAAATCACAACGGTAATGTTTGCTCATTAACGGCAGCAACTAAAGAAATTATGGGGCTTGAATATTCAGTTCAGCCTGCGCCCCATTGGAATTATGAGGGACGATCACTCAAAGAAATATACAATGAAACTTATGAAACAGAAGAAATCTAACAACCGCATACGCTCTAACTGCTTTCAAGATTACGTTAAGAGTTGCCAGTCAAAATCGACAACAAACTGTGCGACTTTATCGGGATCAAACGCAGCCCACATATCGGCATAAGACTGTTTTAGCACGGGGTGGCGTTTGGTCGGTGCAATGTCCGCAAGAGGTTGTAAGACAAAGGCGTATTGTGCTATTTCATCGCGTGGAATCTGTAAGCGTTCTTCATTCAATACCAGGTCATCGTAAAGAATGAGATCAAGGTCCAGGGTTCTTGAGCTGAATTTAACGCCATCACGTACGCGTTGCTGTTGATCTTCAATATCACGCAAGATTGGTGCGACAATTTCTACTGCTTGCTCGGTATCAAAACCGACAACGAGATTATAAAAACTATTTCCTTTAAACCCCACCGCAACGCTTTCATAAACAGGTGAACAATCAAGCTCACCGAAATGCTGAAACAAGGCATCGAGCCCCGCGCGAATATTGTGTTCGCGCTCGATATTGCTGCCAATACTTAAATAAACACGTGCCATTAAGATTTAGCGCCACGCTCTATAATAATGCCAACATCTCGCGCACCACGAATAGCACCACGCTTATTGATCGTTACCTTAACCCAAGGCACATCGAATTCATCACGGACAATACCGGCAACACGCTCAGCCAGCGTTTCAACCAGTTGAAATTTACTGTCGCCAACATACTGTATTAGTCGTTTGGCGACGGCTTTATAATTCAGGGTGTCATCGATATGGTCGGTTTCGGCTGCACGGGCGATATCGGCAGCCATCTCCAGGTCAATGACAATCTCTTGTTTGATCTTGCGCTCCCAATCCCAAATACCGATGACGGTTTCGATCTTGAGTTCATTAAGGTAAATAATATCCATCAGTCACTTCAACCTTTGCCAAACTTTTAAAACACTATAGCGGTTTCGTGATGGAGGAACCAGTCACTAGGGGACGTTAACAATTAGCTGCGTGAGCGTGATTCTGAGTCATTTTTTGCGCTGGCAAGGCGCGGTGAGGCGTAATAGTTGTTCTATTGCGCCCTGAGGGAATGCGGCAGCATTCCTGAGGAAGTACTCTTGGGGTGCAACGAAGCGCAACGCGGCCAGCGCGAAAAACGGCCAGAATCACGTCGCGTAGCTAATTGTTAACGCCTCCTAAGCCATAAGACAATCTTCATATTGCTAAACGTCTAGTAACACTTGACCCCATTACTGCGACGCGTTCCAATAGCGCATCATGATCCCTGTCGCACTTTGCTTGCTCGCCTATTTCTTTGGTTCAATCTCCAGCGCCATTGTCTTATGCCGGCTATCAGGCCTGCCCGATCCCCGTACGCAAGGTTCTGGCAACCCAGGTGCTACCAATGTGCTGCGCTTTGGCAGCAGGCGTCTTGCCGCGCAGGTATTACTTGGCGATATGCTGAAGGGTTTGCTACCTGTGCTGTTCGCAACTTTCATCGATGGCACCACCAGCGTTTTGGCAGCGGTGGCATTGTGCGCCTTTCTTGGCCACCTGTATCCGGTATTTTTTAATTTTCGTGGCGGTAAAGGGGTTGCCACTGGCCTCGGCGTCATACTTGGTTTGATGTGGCCAGTTGGCCTGGCACTCATAGTCACCTGGATAGTCGTCGCAGTGCCAAGTCGTATCTCAGCATTGGGTGCATTGGCCGCTGCCATCGCCGCACCGTTTTACGCATGGTTTATTTCGGAGCACAATCAGTACGTTATTTTGACTGTCATTATCTCAATATTGTTAATTTGGCGTCACCGGCTCAACATACAAAAACTCTTTGCTGGCACTTAAAGGCACCTCTATGTGTGCTCACACTCACCACCAATGTCCTTAGTGTGCAACACTCGTTGCCCAAGGACGTGATTGTCAAGCATTATAGGCTGCTTTAATAGCTTCACTTGCCCACTTAATTAATTTTTCGTTGTCTTCAAAGAGATCTTCTGGAGTAGAGTAATATTTTTTCACCTTCACCCTTCCTTTTTTTGTTAAGTATGAAAAAGGCTCTATTCCTAATACTTCATATTTTGGCTGCATTTTATCGTTAACGCAAAAATATAAAGTGTTACCCATAATCATGGCGAATTGTTTTGAGCCACTTTTAAATGCAAGTCCACCAAAGAATTTGTTTTCTTTAAGATCACCTAAAGGAGAAAATAATTCTTTGATGTATTCAATAAATTCGAGGCTTACACTCATTGTTTATCTTTCATGTTTTCTGTTTTTAAGGCGTCTCAAAAAACCCTGTCATTGAAACCAATTTTCCTGCTTTATTGTATTCACTGTAACTGATCCCTTCACCAAGCAAGGTATTATCACCATTTTTCATGTCCCATTTTGAGATACTTTTATTGCTATGTGCGAGAAAATATTTGGTCACGAAGTGACCGCCTGGAATTTGTTTGTGAAAATCAATCATGTATTCTAATAGTTCATCCCATCCTTTTGTTTTTATTATCGGGTCATTGTATA
>CAYUKF010000027.1:0-2010 GCA_964445215.1 uncultured Thiotrichales bacterium | reverse complement strand
ACATTTAATGAAAAGCGTATCGACCACTGCATCTTCAAAGGCACGGGCAATATCGCGTTTGTCTTGCTCACACCCCTGTGTTGCGCGAAATGTTGTTAGGGCATGTGTCTTTAGCCCACTAAAACTAAAATCACAGCCGGGTCTGTTGGTCATCGGCCGGGGGAAACGAAAACGTTGTGGGTTGCCGTCAACGGCGAGTTTTGCCAAGGCCGGGCCGCCCGGGTAATCAAGGCCTAACATTTTTGCTGTTTTATCAAACGCCTCACCCGCCGCATCATCAACAGACTCACCGATTAACTCATATTGACCAATGCCATCAACACGGACTAACTGGGTATGGCCACCGGACACCAGCAAGGCAATAAAGGGAAAAGACGGTGCGTCATCTTCAAGCATGGGCACCAATAAGTGCGCCTCCATATGATGTATCGCTAAAGCCGGAATATCCAGAGCGAAGGCCAGCGCACGCGCAAACGAAGCGCCAACTAATAGTGCGCCGATCAAGCCGGGGCCTGCGGTGTAGGCAATGGCATCAATATCACAGCGCTGACGATCCGCAATTGCTAACACTTCTTTAAACAAAGGCGTAATACGCCTGACATGATCGCGAGAAGCTAACTCAGGGACAACACCACCGTACTGTTGATGCAAAGCGATTTGACTGTGTAAACAATCTGCCAGCAAGCCCTTTTCGCTATCGTACAAAGCCAAACCTGTTTCATCGCAAGAGGTTTCTATGCCCAGAGTTAGCATGACAGTAATATTATCTTCGGCATTAGCGTCGCCATTGGTTCAACCCTTTATCTTCGGTATTACTTTCAAGCCAACAGCTGTCATCGCCATTGTGTTCTTGCTTCCAGAAAGGCGCTTTGTGTTTCAGGTGATGAATGATGTGACGACAGGCATCGAATGCTTGTTGTCGATGGGTTGACCATACTGCCACCAACACCAAAGCATCCCCCGGCTCGACTCTGCCATAACGATGCATCACTAAAAAATCATCCAACTGCCATTGCGCCGTAGCGTTTTCACATATTTTTTCAATTTCTTGTAGAGCCATTTGCGGGTAACACTCTATCGTCATTGCCTCGACAGTGCAGCCCTCATGCATATCACGCACGCTGCCAATAAAATTCACTGTGGCACCGGACTCGCCAGGCTTGCGGCATTGCATTTCATAATCTTGCAAACGTTGATAAGGCGAAAATGCAAACTCTTGCAATACAACTGGCACAACTAACCTCCGGTTACCGGTGGAAAGAAGGCCACCTCATCGCCATCGTTAACCGTCGAATCCATAGACTCATAATTTTGGTTAATAGCAACCAAACTATTATCTGCCAATTTAAGTGATGCGTTAAGTTGAAACCACAACTCGGCGACACTACAACCAGCTGCTGGTATTTGGCATTGTTGCTGCGCCTGACCGACATACTCCCGTAGCGAAGCAAAATATTTAACTGTTACTGACATGACGCCTTATCGCTCCGATAAACCACTGACCCAATCACCACTTTTGCCACCGGTCTTTTTAAGCAGGCGAACGTTATCAATAACCATCGACTTATCAACCGCCTTGCACATATCGTAGATCGTTAACAAGGCGATTTGCGCTGCGGTCAAGGCTTCCATTTCAACGCCGGTGCGTGCATAACAACGTACAGTGGTTTGACATAGCACCTGCTGCGTTGCCGCATTCAACTCAAACAGCACATCGATTTTAGATAACGGTAGGGTATGACACAAGGGAATCAGATCAGCCGTACGTTTGGCCGCCATGATGCCAGCAATACGCGCAACCGAAAGCACATCGCCTTTTTTATGATTGCCCGCTGCTAGCAAATCAAACGCCTTGGCAGACATGCGGATACAACCTTGCGCGCTCGCTTGCCTGTCCGTCGCCGTCTTGTCACCGACATCGACCATCTGTGCTGCGCCATCTTTATTTATGTGACTAAATTTTTCTGTCATAGTCTAATGCTCTAGTAAACTTTATGGGCAAATTTTATG
>CAYUKF010000026.1:3914-15096 GCA_964445215.1 uncultured Thiotrichales bacterium | reverse complement strand
CAGCTTATTATACTGCGGCAGTGTATCACCAAACCGCTATATAACACGCTCATTGGTTTTTTTTCATTAATAAATTTCTCTTTATATTTCAACAAATTATATTTACATTCATAACACTTTTCTACAAGTGATACATAGCCGCCGCGCAATTATAGGCACACAATGCTTAATCTAAGTCATCATTCACTTTGCCACCCATAATTCCCGAGAAAATAACATGCACAGTATTTCGCCCTGTTATTTCAAGGGTACTTCCTAGTAGTTCACTAGCGTGAACTACTCAGGGTCTGCCCCGTGCTTGACACGGGGGCGCATATGAGGGAAAAGCAGGACATCGCGAATAGAGGGTGAATCTGTTAGTAACATGACTAAACGATCTATGCCAATGCCTTCGCCTGCGGTCGGTGGCATACCGTATTCCAGGGCTCTAATATAGTCAGCGTCATAATGCATTGCCTCGTCATCACCGGCGTCTTTTTCATCGACTTGTTGCTGGAAACGTTGTGCTTGGTCTTCTGGGTCGTTTAATTCAGAAAAACCATTGGCGAGTTCTCGGCCACCGACAAAAAATTCAAAGCGATCAGTGACAAAATCATTACTTTCGTTGCGACGCGCCAGCGGTGACACTTCGACGGGGTATTCGGTGATAAAGGTGGGCTGTTTTAACTTGGCTTCAACGGTCTTTTCAAATATTTCGATTTGCAGTTTGCCAAGGCCATAAGTATCTTTAATATTGATTTTTAAACGTTGACAGATCGCACGTGCACTGTCGATACTTTCAAGTTCATCGGCACTGACATCATCATTGAGTTTTAAAATTGACTCTTTAATGGTCATACGAATAAACGGTTTGGCAAATTCATAGGTGTCACCTTGATACTCTACCGTAGACGAACCTAATACGGTTTCTGTCAGTCCACGCAACATCTCTTCCGTCAAATCCATGAGATCATGGTAATCAGCATAGGCTTGATAAAATTCGATCATGGTGAATTCGGGGTTATGCCGTGTTGATAAACCTTCGTTACGGAAATTGCGATTAATCTCAAAGACTTTTTCCATGCCACCGACAACTAAGCGTTTGAGATATAACTCTGGCGCAACACGTAAAAACAAGTCCATGCCCAAAGCATTATGGTGTGTTTTAAATGGCCGCGCTGTCGCGCCACCGGGAATCACTTGCATCATGGGTGTTTCAACTTCGGTAAAGCGTTTACTGAAAAGAAATTGCCGAATATATTGAACAGTCGCGCTACGTACGCGAAATACTTCACGCGAAGACGCATTCATAATCAGATCAACATAGCGCTGGCGATAACGTGTTTCCTGGTCAGCCAGGCCGTGAAATTTTTCTGGTAAAGGCCGCAATGCTTTGGTGATTAGACGCAATTCACTGAGCTTGACTGATAGTTCACCTGTCTTGGTTTTAAACACGGTGCCCTTGCCCGCAAGAATATCGCCGATATCCCATTTTTTAAAAGCATCGTAGACACCTTCTGCCAATGCTTGTTTTTGCACAAAACACTGTATCTGTCCTGTCATATCTTGCAAATGGGCAAAACTGGCTTTACCCATGACACGTCGCGTCATCATGCGCCCGGCAATAGACACTGCGATACCCTTCTCTTCAAGGGTTTCTTTATCTAACTCACCATAGCTGTCTAATAAATCGCCTGCCAGGGCGTCACGCTTAAAATCGTTAGGGTAAGCCTGGCCTGCCTGGCGCATTTGATTGAGTTTTTCTCTGCGCTGTAAAATTTGTTCATTTTCATCAAGATCAGACATTTTTAAACCTTTTTATAATCCACTTTTAAGGCTAGCTTTGATAAAATTATCAAGGTCGCCATCTAATACGGCTTGTGTATTACCCGTTTCAACGCCGGTACGTAAATCTTTAATGCGTGATTGATCTAAAACATAAGATCGAATTTGGCTACCCCAGCCGATGTCCGACTTACTGTCTTCTACCACCTGTTGATCGGCGTTGCGTTTTTGTATTTCCAGTTCATAGAGTTTAGCCTTGAGCATTTTCATCGCTGTAGCTTTATTTTTATGTTGTGAGCGGTCGTTTTGGCACTGTACCACGGTGTTCGTCGGCAAGTGGGTAAGACGAATTGCTGACTCGGTTTTGTTGATATGCTGGCCACCAGCGCCACTGGCACGATAGGTGTCGATACGCAGATCAGCCGGGTTAATATCAATATCGATATCATCATCAACTTCTGGCGTAACGAATACCGCAGCAAACGAGGTATGACGACGATTACCCGAATCGAATGGTGATTTACGCACTAAACGATGGACGCCGGTTTCAGTGCGTAACCAACCAAAGGCGTAATCACCGGTAAATTGAATCGTCGCTTGTTTAATGCCGGCAACATCACCTGCTGATACTTCTATCAGTTCGGTTTTGAATTCACGACGCTCGCCCCAACGCAGATACATGCGCAACAGCATCTCGGCCCAATCTTGTGCTTCGGTGCCGCCGGAACCGGCTTGTATATCCAAAAAGGCGTTGTTAGGATCCATTTCACCTGAGAACATACGGCGAAATTCAAGTTTAGCAAGACGCTCTTCTAATTCGTTAAGATCAGCTTCAACGGAGTCAACTGAATCTTGATCGTCTTCTTCCGCAGCCAGTTCTAATAATTCTAGGCTGTCATCGAGCACTGAGCCAAGATCACCCAAGGTGGTCACTACCTGCTCTAACTGTGAGCGTTCTCGACCCAGAGCCTGGGCTCGCTCAGCATCACTCCAGATTTCAGGCTGCTCTAACTCACGACTGACTTCGACCAATCTCTCTTGCTTTTGGTCATAGTCAAAGATACCCCCTGAGGGCGTGACTACGATCTTGCATATCTTTAATGCGACGTGCGATGAGATTGATTTCAATCATTATTAAACCTTAAACCAATACAGTTAAAAGCGCGCATTCTACAGCAAATGGTTAGTCTACAGCGACTCAGGACAGATATGATTAATCAGTAATTGCACCGTACACTCACCACGGTACTCGTTAACATCCAGTTTGTAAGCAACACGAACGTGCTTAATACTCTCTGGCCAGTCCTCATCCGTTGTATTAAAAGCGATGGCTTCAATAGTCGCACTCGCACCAGGTCTGCGTAATGTCATTTTAAGGTGGTTACTGCCTACTATGCGTTTTTGTACGAGCTCAAACAGGCCATCAAACAAAGGCTCGGGGAAATGTTGCCCCCATGGTCCGGCACTGCGCAAGAGATTGGCAAAATCAAGATTAAGCTCTGACTCACCCAGCACACCATCGCTATGGATACAGTCTTGCAGGTCTTCATCGCGCAGCAACTCGGTAACAACTTCGTTAAAACGCAGGGAAAACTCCTCATAATCTTTACTATAGAGACTCAACCCCGCTGCCATGGCATGGCCACCAAATTTGTTAATTAATTTGGGATAACGCGCCGCAACCGTGTCTAAAGTATCGCGAATATGCAAACCAGGAATCGAGCGTGCTGAGCCTTTGAGCTCATCATTAGAACTGTTAGCAAAGGCAATCACCGGACGATGCAGATGTTCGCGCACGCGTGCCGCAACCAGGCCCACTACGCCTTGATGCCAATTTTGCTGATAGACACATACGCCAAACAATGTGGTGACGTCCATATCGAAATTATCTAAACCAGCAATGGCTTCATCACGCATTTGTGATTCAATATCGCGCCGCTGTTTATTAAGATCATCTAATTGTTGTGCAATGCGTAAAGCGTGTGGTAAATCATCAGACAGCAAACATTCGATACCCAGCTTCATATCTTGCAGACGACCTGCCGCGTTTAAACGTGGGCCAACAGCAAAACCGAGATCACTGGTCGATAAACGCGACGGGTTGCGTCCGGCAATTTGCAGTATGGCACTGATGCCTGCACTACAATGTCCTTGACGAATACGACGCAAGCCCTGCTCGACTAAAATACGATTATTGTAATCAAGCGGCACCACATCAGCCACGGTACCAAGTGCGACTAGATCTAACCATTGTGCAAGGTTTGGCACATCAATCTTCTGCGTCTCAAACCATGCCTGCTCTTTAAGCTTTGCACGCAGGGCCATGAGAACATAAAACATGACACCAACTCCCGCCAAATACTTGCTGGCAAAGGGGTCATCAACTTGATTGGGGTTGACGATGGCATTGGCATCAGGTAAGACTTTACCTGGCAAATGATGATCAGTAATCAATACGTCAATACCAAGTTCACCTGCTGCACGAACACCATCAACGCTGGAAATACCGTTATCAACAGTAATAATAAGATCTGGCTGCTGGCGCGCGGCGACAGCGACAATTTCAGGTGTTAGACCATAACCGTACTCAAAGCGATTCGGCACAACATAAGACACTTGTGCAACGCCCATAGCATTCAAACCACGCACTGCCACGGCACAACTGGTTGCACCATCGGCATCAAAATCGGCAACAATAAGAATATGTGAACGTTTTACCAAGTGCTGACTTAGTAATTCAACTGCGCTATCGATATTTAATAAGCCATGATATGGCAGTAATTTACCCAGCGAATATTCCAGCTCGTCAGCAGAATTTAAAGCTCGCGCAGAAAATATTTTTGCCAAGACAGGATGTAATGATTTAGGTAACTGTAACTGGGTATTAATTTTACGCTGGACGATTTTCCTTTGCCCAATATAGTCATTATCCTTTGCAAGCACGCTAGGGGGTACTCATGATTTTTTTGCCATATAGCTAGCGAAATTCTGTTTCTTTCGTAAACCATCGATAAACCTGGCCAAACCGCGTTTTCTACCTATACGGTAACAATGGCCATTAATTGGGTACAGTTGTATTACTTTAATAGCGCCATCATCAAAGGCGTCGACAATGGGCGCAGCAATAGTATCATGGAATGTCTGTAGCGCTTGATACCAATGATCCAGGTCTTCTCTTGCCGCGGGTTCAGCTAAACTCGTGTCAACAATAAGCTGACAATCACTATTGTGATCAACCACGCTGTCGCCAGCAGCAACTGAGCGCCACTTGATGCCAGCCTGATCTGCCAGTACACGCACCATTGCATTATCACTACACAGGCTACTCCAACTTGTTTTGTTTAGCGTGACTGCGTCACCTGCCCCAGCAAACCAAAGACTATTGATCGCTTTTAAACCCCGTGCCTGACGCTTGCTGTTAAGCGGGCTTTGATGTAACTGCATTTGCACTTCGTTCATCAAGCTACGCCAGAACATACTCTGGTCGCCAGCAGGCATATAGTCGTGAATATCTTGGCCCAGCACGTCACTCAACTCACTAAACGTCGTCTGCGGTGGGTGTGCTAAACACAGTAGCCAAATTTCTGGTGAAATGCTATGTATAGCAATATTGTGAGCAGCAAAAATGGCTGATAACTCGTCTAACCATTGCTCAACTTCACCGGACGCAATATCAAGTCCATCTTGACCATACATCAACAATCTACCTGAATCAGCTTGTAGATGGACAGGGTATGCCATGAGATAGCGCGCTGCGTTAGTCACAGCGAAATGGTCTTTACCCAGTAAATAGGCTAGTGATGCACCCCGAGGACACGCAGCTGTCACACCTGATTTGAGCTGGCCACCCCAGGATCCCCCCAGGAGGCTAATCAATTGCTGGTCAAACTGTATCGCTGCGGGCATAGCTTCAACCACCCACTCAAACAGTCGATCCAGTGCTGGCAGATCTTGACTCTGTATTGCAGCAGAAAATGAAGGCCTAGCTAATAAGCCCGGCACCAGTAAAGATAAACTTGATAACAACTCAATTCCCCGTCAAGCCATATTTAGTATGGTGACATTTATCATAGTGAGCAGCGATTATAGCTGACAGCGCCTTCGACAAACATGGCATCACGCCAAGCAAACAAACACTACTATGCTATTATAGTAGTGACTCTAAGGGTTCAAAAAAAAGCTAATAAATAACCATGACGCATTCAGAAACACGCACAGGAAATATTCTTGTTAACGTACAGTCACAGTACATCGCAGAACGCTCGCAGCCCGAACATTGCCAATGGTTTTTCACCTACACCGTACGCATTACTAACGAGGGCGATATTGGCGTTCAGCTTATCAGTCGTCACTGGGTCATTACCGACGGTAACGGCCAGGTACAAGAAGTACGTGGTGCTGGCGTTGTCGGCGAACAGCCTTCGCTCGAGCCTGGTGATCATTTTGAATATACCTCAATCTGCCCACTTGAAACGGAATTCGGCACGATGCAAGGGAGTTACCAGATGATCGACACTAATGGCAAGGCATTTGACGCCGATATTGCACCGTTTTCCTTCAGTGTGCCTAATATTGTTAATTGAGCCTAGGAGCCTGTTAACACACAAATACGTGCGGCGATAAGTCTTAGCGCTCGTCAAGTTAATAATTGACGGATACCCGCACCCCTCCAAAGCCGCACACGCGGCAATATCAGCCGTAGCACTCAAGTTCTAACGTTTCGAGACGTTAACTATTTTATGGATAACACTAAAATTGCACAAAAATGGTAACCCAGATGTTAGTACATACTACTCTCTTAATAAGGAAATTAAGTTTTTAGTAACGCTATGCCGCATCCCTCAGCAAAAAAAAATACCAGTCCTGACGACTGGAAATCCAAATATAGCCATATTGTTAATGAACTCACCTGCAAGGAACGTGAGTGGGTTAAAGCCGAAGAATTACTGCGTCGCACTGTACGTCGCTTAACCATTGCCGCCACTGGCATTCACCCAGCGCTTGATAAGCGCCTTGCCGATTTACGTAAAACCACAGGGCAGCATCTTGAGTTTGATGTATTACAGCAGGCCAGCGATAGCATGCTAGAGACGCTACGTGGGCTTAGAAATGAACCTCATCAGGGTCAGATGACGCCAACCAACGTGCTCATGAAGTTGACTGATCAGCTACAGAGTGTCGATGGTATTCGCCAAGATGCTCTCAAACTTAAATCACGCTTACAAAACGAGCCGGATCAGGACGAGTTACTAGAGATTATTTCTCAATTTGCCGACTTAGTCAGCAGACCATCTGCTCAACCGAGTCAGCCGAGTTCAAATAAAAACGACACAACGGACACAGAAAGTACAGCTCCAATCAGCGAAAAAAATCTAATTAACACGTTTATCGGTAACCTTGATTTCCCTGAAATATCACACACCGAACTAAAATCTATCCAAGTACGCTCCGTTGAAGCTGGCCCCGAAATTCTCAAAGAGCTGGCTATCGAGCTAACCACTCTACTCAATAACGCTGGCGCGCAACTTGAGGAGCAAATCCAGCCTGACACCAATAAAACCTACAAGGCTGCCGATGCCATTTTACTGTTAACGGAGTTCCTCAGTTTTCCGGAATCGTTAAGTGAAAAGGTCAGTAATATTAGAGCACAGCTTGAAAAAACGCTGTCAGAAGAGGAGTGGCCACCTTTACTCAAAGCGCTAGCTGATCTCATCGAGCGAGCTCGCTACCAAGTAGAAGAACAAAAATATGAATTAGAGAACTTCCTCTCAGAGCTGACTAACCGTGTTGAATTGATGAGCACGAATGTCTCTGGTCTGTCTGAAGTGCGCGCCAAGGGAAAAGCATATAGTGACGTGATGGGGAAAAATATCGTCGCTAGCGTTACTGACATTCATCAATCTATTTCGTCTCATGACGACATTAAACAGCTACGTGAATCCGTGTTTAGACAACTTGACGGCTTACGAGAGCACGTCAGCAAACATCAACAACAACAACAAGAGTGCCATTTACAAGCTGAACAATTTATCGGTGACCTCACTAACAAGCTGGTATCAATGGAAGGCGAAACCAAACTGTTGCGTGCACAAGTCAAAGAGCAACGCACCCAAGCGACTACCGACCCGCTCACTAAGATATTTAACCGACTTGCATTTGACGAACGAATGGCCATCGAATTTGCGCGCTGGAAACGTGATAAACAACCACTTAGCTTAGTGATATGGGATGCCGATCACTTTAAGCACATCAATGATACCTTCGGCCACCTTGCTGGCGACAATATTCTTTGCTTAATCGCTGATACCTTGCGTAAAAACTCGCGCGAGTCAGATCTTGTCGCACGCTACGGCGGCGAAGAATTTGTTGTCATACTCCCTAGTGCCAATGGCGAAGCAGCATTAGCGATTGCTGAGACTATTCGTAAGCAAATTGAGTGCAGTAACTATAATTATGAGGGTAAAGCAGTTCCCGTGACACTTTCTGCCGGAATTGCTGAATTTGAGATCGGCGACGAGCCTGACACCGTCTTTGCGCGTGCAGACAGCGCGCTCTATGCAGCAAAACGAAGTGGGCGTAATCGCTGCAAACTTGCTGAATCCAGCACCTCAACAAGCGACTGTATCCAGAGAGCCTCTGGGTAATACACTATTCGTACTATGCGGGCACTTATCATGCGATAATCTGCTCCTTATGACGAAATCCAAACGCAAAATCAAACGCTGGATAATGCAACAATTCGATCGCCAGTTTGATCTGGCTCGCCTCGACTTTAACAAACGCATGGCACCGGCACGGCACAAACCTAAACTCACTGGCATCATTGTCGCTGCTGCGGTCTATGGCGTTTTGCTGCTACTGGGCAATATCGGTGTCAGTAACAATGCCATTGATCAAATAACGCTTACTAAGATGAGCTGGGTGATTATGGTGCCAAGCTCTGCTATTGGTATCTTCGTCTACATGCTGATCAGTAATCGGCGCCAGTATGATGTGATTCAAGACATGAAGGCCTATATTGCCTTGATAGAGAAAGACGGCGGACTATTTTGGCGTTTTCAACCCATCGTCGAATTATTGTTACCTGATAACGGCCTGGCAGCACAAATGGTTGTAGGCTCACGTGCTCGCGATATGGAACAACTCTACCCCGAAGACTACGGTCTTAGCGTGCATAAACTTTATGATGCCCTAAATAATATGAGGGGCAATACGGGTAACCGAGAAATACCTGAAGAGGTTGAAAAAACCCTCATCGATAATTTCGCTGATAAAAACCACTCTGAGCCATAAATAAATCAGAGGCTCCTTAAGCACGCATAGAGGTACCCTTAATCACATCAACCTGGAACAACAACGACCTTCGTCATTACCTACTTACATTTATCAGGTAAATACCGTAGCCCACCTACTTCATCTCGCTATCGATTGGCACAATACACGGTATTTCCAACTCAAAGCTAAAAACCCAAGCAATCTGTCCGCTATAAGTAAGATAGTTTCCAATAAATTTCGATCACTTAGCGATGAATAGTACATTTATCAAAATTATTCAATTACTTATAGTTAATACTTTAAGTATTTTATTGCTTATTTCTAGTGCACAAGCTGGCAGCCCAGCTGGTTTTGGCTTAGGCAGCGACTCACCCAAAGCATTCATTGAAAGAGCTGAGGCCATGGGATCGAAACATACCGTACAGCGTGAGATTAATAGCAACCTCGACCCAAGCGACCCGAAATCCATGTTAGCTATCTCAATATCGAACCACCCTACTCTTGCCAAATTATTACCCGAAGGCCTACAGAATACAATCTATGGTTATTTCTACAATGAGACCTTATACAAATTACAACTCATTTTAACGCCACAACACAAACATCAAATACGCGAGCTAATTGACGTGCTGTATCAGAGCTTACAAGAAAAATACCGGCTAAAAAAACATATTCCCGCAATCTGGAACCCAACGTGGCGAGACGCACGTTACCATGGTGGTGATACGGAAGATGAATTGCAATTTTATCCGGTTGGCAACAGCGTACGCATGTACTATCGTAGCAAAGTAGTGTCCAAACAAATTGCCATCGATAGAATTAACCGCGAATCATCCATTAAATCGAAGATTATCGACAGCAACCTGTAAGTCTTCTCTCTACAAGGTCTCAAATTAAAAAGAGGAGACCCATCGCCTCCCCCCCTAAATAAACCAACCTGTTTAAGCCGCTTTTCCTTCGATAAGCTTGTCTTTGTTGACTATCACGTTAATAGCGACTTTACGTGGCTTCATTGCCTCGGGAATCTCGCGCTTAAGCTCAACATCAAGCAAGCCATTTGCCAAGTTAGCATTGACCACTTTTATGTGGTCGGCAAGCTGGAATCGACGTTCAAAATTACGCGCAGCAATACCCTGGTGCAGGTAATTGCGCTGGGTTTCATCGGTCACCTTCTCACCTGTTACAGTCAGCGTGTTTTCTTTAACTTCGATAGACAATTCGGCGTCTGCAAAACCGGCCACTGCCATCGTAATACGATACCGGTCTTCATCAACCAACTCGACATTATACGGAGGATAGCCATTGCCATTGCTATTGTCACTGCGTGATGCTGTATCCAATAGTGAAAAAAGATGGTCGAAACCAATAGATGAACGATATAAGGGGGTTAAATCAAAATTACGCATAGGTGTTTTCTCCATTAAGCAAGATGAATTAAATCCGCCATTGGGCCGGATTTTCTACCTGTGAACAGACCCATAAGGCGCCTGTCTATAATTAATATGTGGGGATACTCAACAAATTCAAGGTAAATTCTCGCGTTTTTTACTGCATAGCAGAATAAGTCACTGGCTGGGTATAACCACTTGCTACCGCAGACCGTTGCTGCTTAGGGTGTAGTAAATAATGAATAAAGGCCATCGTTGCAACCTTGTCTTCAGCCTGGTTAAACACAACCCAAAATAATTCTTGATCCGGTTTATACACTGCCGGGATACCATATATGTGTGTACCAATATGACCTTGCTCAAGCAGATCAGGCAATAAATCTTGCCATAAGCGTTGCGACATCATTTTATCGAGTGGCTCTAGTAAGCCATCTTCGGCAAAGACTTCCAGTTGATTCACATTCAGACAAATTATTGCAGGGAGTTGCTTGTCTTGTTGCGCTTTTTGCAGCACAGCTGAATAGTTGACAGAATCAATTAATGTCAATTGCACTTGAATATTACGCTGATTGTCATTGAAGGCATTTGCTTGTTCAAGGATAAACGCATCTGCTTTTAACGACTGCATTGGTGACCAAACCGCAATAGTCATGCGATCAACCTTGTCGCTGACAGCATTACCATCACCTGTCCAGTTAGAACACGCAGTGAGGCAGACTAACCAGGTAAAAGTAAGTAAATAGCGATACATCGAC
>CAYUKF010000026.1:0-3814 GCA_964445215.1 uncultured Thiotrichales bacterium | reverse complement strand
TTAAACATCATACATCAGCGCTATTTTCGCTGAAAACAAGGCTGAGGTAAAACCCAGAGTTTAGACAGGCAATACGTTGATAGTTTTATGCCAACGTAAGGCGTAAGAATAGATCAGTTACAGTGAGTCATTCTCACTGTAACAGGACGACCAATCAGCTCCTGATCACGTTGATAACGACGATGTGCCAGTATTAACGGTGACACTATAAGGTACAAAACCATTGCCACAGCTATACACATTGAAACCTCAAAAATTGTCATCACTCCTTTTCCTTTCTCATGCTTAAGAAAAATATCGACAACAATCGTAAAAACTACACCGTTTTAATGACGTATTTTTGTAACGTAGTTCTCAAAATCAAACGTTGGGCTATGTGGCCGGGTATGGCATTGCGCGCACATCTGCTCTGGCTGCCAATTATGATGCCCCAAGGGTGCTTGACCGACTGATTCAACATGCGCCCGCCCAGCACCATGGCAGGACTCACACTGCACATTTTTTAGGTGCTTGGTACTGTCAATATCAATAAAGCCACCTTTTTTGTCAAAACCGACACTGTGGCAAGCAATACACCCAGGATCAAAGGCTTTATTCACCCTCTCAAGGGTAGCAAATGCTTTGGCATGACGCGTTTTTTTATAAATTGCATGTGCTTCAGCATGACAAACCTGACATGCCTTCTCACCAACAAAGGGGCTGACTACGCCCAACTTTCGTACTTCACGCTTGGTAATAATACTGGCTTGATAGGCCTCGGCCACCGCATCATTATAAGCTTGATACCACGCTTCCAGGCGCAGCGCATTCTTCACCGCAGGCGGCAGTGAAATGACCTCATGCTGCCAACTAATCACACCCTCACCTCTTACAAACTGAAGATCAAGCTTGCCAAGACGCAAACCACGAGAGCCTGCTCGTAATATTAACGTTCCATCAATTAGCTTAGGATCTGAATACTCTTCGTAGGCTGACTGCACCATAAGCACATCAACATAGTGCAATGGCAGCTGCTGTTGTGCTTCTGATAATGAATAAGTCGATGCCAAAACCGTCAGCGCACCCAATTTACGTGCTTGCTTTAGAGCTTCTAATAAGGCACTTTTCGACCCATCGACAACCTCATGGTTACCCTGCATTGCACGGTATGGAGAATCTTCAGGCACTAACCAATTAAAAAACGCTAATACTGTGTCACCACGCTTGATGATCCGTGACACAACAAACTCATCGCTTAGCCAATTACTCACTACCCACGGTATTATTTCACTCTTGGCTAATTCAATACCATAACGAATATCAGGCCATTGCACAGCTACTGCGTCATAACCAATCTCAGCATAACCATCAAAGATAAATTTAGACTTTAGCCGCTCTTCTAGCAAACCATTATTAATAAGGCCACCGGCAGACACGGCAAAAATATCAGGGTTTTCAGCACGTAATTCATCCAACTTTTGCGCCCGCCGCAGTATGCCGCCAGAATTACCTTCTATGCTACAACCACACGGCTCTAGCTCACCATCCAGATTACCGCTATAGACTAAAGAATATTCAATAGCTGCTGCCTGCGCAGGTAACACACACATGATCACAGATAACATCAATATAAAACGTAACAAACAATACTCCCTGTTTTTCTCATACAATGATTTTTTACCAAACACTTGTTTCTTTGTTGAGAGAAAAACAACACCTCAGGTTTTGACAGAACTTCTTCAAGAAATATTTTTTCTACCGATAACAGAAACTCATACATAGCACTATTATTTACTTATTTTTTGTAAACTTTCCTGTCTGTTTCACGATGATTGGCTAGCAAATTAATTAAAGCGAATACTGTGATACTAACGCGTACTGACTAAACTTACAGTATATTATCAATATTATTCTCGTGCTCAGTATAAGCTCAGCCAAAAGAGCGTAGCTAAAGGCGGCCAGCGAGGGCGCTTCCTTCGAAGCGCGTAGACGAGTTAATCTTTTACAGGGGAATGAAAATTTATCATGCCAGAAGAAAGCCTTGAACAAAAAGAAATACAGGCCGTTGTTGCTGATCACTTTCGACAATCAGGACAAAATCAGTTTGTAGACATTAATACCGCGCGCAAGTGCGGGCAGTTATTACTACAGCATTGCAACAAAACCGACGAGCGATCGGCGTTCATGCTTATCGCTATCAAAGGCCATGAACAAGCCCATTATCTTGCAGGTGTTGAGGGCGGGCTGCATTTCTGGAAACAACTCTCCTCTAATTTCTCGTCGATTTTACCTGATGGCGCACGCCTGGCGTTACTCCCCTTTGGGTTTTCTATTCACCTTTGGGGAGACAATCTCATTAGAAAAACCCAGCGCTTGATTGATGCAACGAGAACCTTGTTACATCACCCTGTACTGTTACCAGATACCCACGGTGGCAGCACATTTCAGGTAAACGCTGACTATCACCTTGGCTACCTGATTTACCCTCAAGACTGTGGACAATATGAGCACTTTACTGATGTCACTCGCTGTGTAGCAAGTGCTACCTGGGCAGATAACACCACCATTAATCAGGCTACTCGTTACACGCAAGACAAACTTGAAACGCTTGCACGGAACGCCAAAATACGGCAGCGCCTAGGGCTTGCTATTAAAAAACAGGAGCTTACCTTTGTCTATCAGCCACAACATGATTTGATAAAGAATAAAACTGTAGGTGTTGAAGCGTTGATTCGTTGGCATGACGCCGAACTCGGAGATGTTTCACCATCAGAGTTTATTGCTGTTGCAGAGTCTTGTGAATTGATATTATCGCTAACTGAACTATCCATAGCCAAAGTCGCACATTATATTGCCACGCACCAACAACAACTCCCGCAAGAGCTCCGATTCTCAATCAACATATCACAGGCCGTTTTTAACTGGAATCAATTTGATTTATACAGCGTGTTTAAAAAACACGCTTTCCTGAAAGTAAATTCCCCCGTAGGCAACGTGCTTGATATTGAAATTACCGAGAGCTCTTATTTTGACCCTTGGCGATCATCGAAGGTAACAGCAACGCTGTCAAAATTACGCGAACTTGGCGTTAGGATTATTATTGATGATTTTGGCTCTGGCTACGGCTCATTATCATTGATTTCATCTGGTGCAGTAAGCACCATCAAATTTGACCGTGAACTCACTGTTGAACTCACAACCGAGGCATCAAAAATAGGGTTTCTTGATATGTTATGTAGCGCCACTCGCCATGTATCTCTAACGCTAATCGCTGAAGGAGTTGAAACTGAGCAACAAAAAATAATATTGATAAGTAAAGGCGTCAATATTATGCAGGGACACCTCTTCTCATATCCCCTGAACGGCAATGACCTGATTGCTTTTTTAAAACAATCAACGGAAACCAGAATTGCTTGAGCCAAGGAGCCTCTGGTTTGCCCAAGCCATCTGAGTCTTTTTTATTGCTCTGCTTCAGCTTGAATTGTTCATGAACAGACAAAACAAAAGCGGCTATCTTTAGATAACTAGCCCAGTCGTGAACGAGACAGCATGTCTAATAAATTAATAGCTTATTGCCGGTGCCATTGCTTTGGCTTGAGCCACCCAATCAGTAACCAATTTGCCACTAGGTACGGCACGAACAAGTTTTTTTTCTGCGTTGACTTCTTGCATTTTCGTCGTCAGATTTTCTGCATTACGATTACGTAATTCTTTAACTGAATCGACACCTGCGGCCTCAAGTAATTCTGAGTACTGTGTTGACACACCTTTAACACGGCACAAATCAGCCAAATTAACCCAGCGCAGTACATGAGAATGACTCAAGCCTGTTTTT
>CAYUKF010000025.1:12911-15275 GCA_964445215.1 uncultured Thiotrichales bacterium | reverse complement strand
AGGGCCTGTTAACACTATAAACATGGCAGCGTTGCCGCCCCAAATCGGCTCAGGCAAGGCGCGAGGAGAGAAATTTAGTGGTGCTAAATGAACGACGAGTAACGCCGCCTGAGCCGATTTGGGGCGCAACCCGAAGGAACGAGGCCATTTTTCCGCAGTCCTGCGTTGCAGCTCGCTTGTGTACGGCAAGTACACGGCGCTCACTGCGCCTTGTCCTGCGAAAAAATGGCCGCCGTCGCTACCATGTTTATAGTGTTAACAGGCCCTAGTCAAAAAACACAATGGCAAGTATTTATTAGCGGTATTACCCGCCAGCCTCGACCTTGATGTGAAAGTACTGGAGGAAGAAATCGGTGAACCGATAACGTTTGCCAGCGAACAAGAGTTGCCCAACATCTTTTCCGACTGCGAATTAGGTGCCGTTCCTGCCATAGGCCCTGCATACGGTTTGGAGACTATCATCGATACCCGTCTGCGAACTCAAACCGACATCTATTTCGAGGCTGGCGATCACGAAGAACTCGCCCACATCCGCGAGCCCCAATTCGAGAAGCTATTATCAGGGGCGCGATATCTGCCTATCAGCAAAAAAATACTGTAACTAAGTCCCCTTAGGCCGTCATGTGGGGAGAGGCTGCAATAGCAGCCGCCCACTGCGCAACAATCACTACTTGGAGCGAACCGTAATCTTATGGGCTTTTGTCGCCTTTTTCTTGCCGATGGTGATATCCAGCACACCATCTTTCACCTCAGCAGACACTTTTTCCGGGTCTGCGGTATCCGGCAAGCCAAAACTACGGTGAAAAACACCATAAGAGCGTTCTACGCGATGGTAGCCTTCTTTATCTTCCTTTATTTCTGATTCACGCTCACCTTTGATCAGCAAATTACCGTTGCTCATGCTGACATCGATATCCTTGGCATCAATGCCTGGCATATCGACTTTAATAAGGAACTGATTATCTTCTTCCTTAATGTCTGCCGCTGGCGTCCATTCGCTGCTCAAAATGCTATTCGAATCATCATCAAACGGGGACATCCATCTGCCCCAGGGCCTGAAACGAAATAGCTTATTAATATCTTCCTGGATTCCACTCACTAAATCCGTGGGTTCATAACGTGTGAGATTCATGATTCAGTCCTCAATAATTAGTTGCCGACGTATAGTAATTTAACTAACGCAAGGCTATTCAACCGCCTCTACCTTGCATCTTTTTACCACCAATAAGGCAAAAAATTATTGATTCTAGTCAATCTATTTACAGGTTATCGCGCTTTAATCTACAGTCTTACTGCCAGCGCATCACAACGCGACCGATGAAAGACAGAGTTTGCTGTAGAACCCAGCAAAAGTCCTACACCGTGGCGCCCATGAGAACCCATAACAATCAAGTCGATGGTATTTTTGTTCGCATAATCGCTAATTTCTTTCCCCGGTGAGCCAAGCAATAGCTGGCTGGGCACATCGGCCAGGCCGTATTCCTGTGTCAACTGCTCAAACTGCCGCTCGATTTTTTCCACTATTTCGGTTTCAAACAAACTAAGCGGCATCTCAAACACTGGCGCTCTATTAACCACATGCACCATAAGTAACTCGGCGCCATGCTTTTCAGCAAGTTCTTTTGCTTGTTGAATGACTTTATCGATTTCAGGCATAAACTCAACGGCCAGCAAAATCCGCTTATAGGGCTTTGTAGCATGGGGTTCATCACTATCACCGGTCTTGGTCACCAATACATCGACCGGCGATTGATGCAATACTGCATTGGCTATCGAACCCAGATAAAAACCTGACAAGCGTTTTCCGTGTGCGCCAACAAAAATAAGATCAGCACCTTCTTCCTTGGCACAATCAATAATCTCGTTTTTTATACTGCCCACCCGCACAATTTGTTGCACCTTTTCTCTATCTATCCCCATGCGCTGGAGGATGCCACCCATCCTGGCCATTTCCTCTGTTTTAGCCTCTTCACCATTGCGTAGCATTTCATAATAACCGTAGGCTTCCGGTATCCCCATGAGCAGGAGCGATTCGACAACATGGACAAATACCAATGTTGCCTGATGGCAATCGGCAACATACTTTGCCTGCTGTACAATTTGCTCTGCTTCTTCTTCATAGCCAAACGCGACCAATATTTTTTTGAAAGCCATAGCACCACCCACTGATAGAAAACGTTAAGCCTTATTGGCACTGTGATATAAGTCACTGTGATAGTTTTTGATTTGGGTCAATAGATGAACCGCTTTATGGCGGGACAACTTTCACCAGCAGTGATATATTAAAGACGTACATAAGTGATTGTTCACATCAAAAATCATATTTATTTCTCAGCGTACAAGGTGATGGCAGTGAATGGTTTA
>CAYUKF010000025.1:8437-12811 GCA_964445215.1 uncultured Thiotrichales bacterium | reverse complement strand
GGGCGCTGTATAGATTGCGGCGATGAAATTACTTACTCACGGCTAGAGGCCTACTCGGTCGCCAAGCGCTGTATCCGCTGCAAGGAAGTCTTTGAACGCAATAACGAGTCGCTGGCTCACGCTCCCAGCTTATAGATTAGCTAAGTGCACTGCCAACGCCACCACATAGAGAAATGAATCTTCTCATCAAGCAAGCCAGCCATATCCGCTGGTTTAGTGAGCTCGGCATTAATGATGTCGCTATCGTTGGCGGCAAGAATGCCTCGTTAGGTGAAATGTATCGCAAGCTTAGTCCGCTGGGCATCAATGTCCCTAACGGGTTCGCCATCACCGCCAACGCTTATCGCGATAATATCAGCACCGTTGGCGAATCGCTTGCTTGCATTCTCTCAAATATTAAGCCGGATGATCTAAACAGCCTGTCAAAATATGCTGCCAAAGCGAGGAAGATCGTTTATGACAATTGCATCAGCGATTCCCTTGCACAAGAAATCAAACAGAGCTATCAGCAACTCAAATCAGAGTACGACCCTAACTTAAGTGTCGCAGTACGTAGCTCTGCAACTGCCGAGGACTTGCCTACAGCAAGCTTCGCCGGTCAACATGACACCTACCTCAACATCAGCGGTGAAAGTTCCTTGATTGATGCTTGCCGGCATTGTTTCGCTTCGCTGTTTACCGACCGTGCAATCTCCTACCGCGTGCATAACGGTTTTGACCATATGCAAGTGGCCATGTCCGTAGGCATCATGAAAATGGTGCGCTCAGACATTGCCAGTAGCGGTGTCATGTTCAGTCTAGATACCGAAACAGGCTTTCGCGATGTTGTGTTTATAACGGCTACTTTTGGTCTCGGTGAGAATATTGTACAAGGGCTTGTCGACCCTGACGAATTTTATGTGCATAAACCAACCTTTGAACAAGGTTATCGTACCGTACTATCTCGCCATCTGGGTGATAAACAGGTAACGATGACCTACGCAAAACAGGGCAGTAAAGAAAATGTAGAAAACACTGACACACCCGATGAACTGAAACAACATTATTGTATCGGTGACGATGACATACTAACGCTTGCCGATTTCGCAATCAAAACCGAAAAACATTACAGTGCGGTGGCCGGAAGGCCCTGTCCCATGGATATGGAATGGGCAAAAGACGGTATTGACGGCAAGCTCTATCTGATTCAAGCGCGGCCTGAAACCGTCACATCGCAACACACTGGCAATCAGCTTACAGAGTACAAACTTCTCAGCACCGCCATTCCATTATGCACAGGGCGCGCAATAGGCACACAAATCGCTTTCGGCCGCGTCAGAAAAATTAATCAAAATTCGGATCTCACCCACTTTAAAGCTGGTGAAATCTTGCTCGCCGATGCCACCCAACCGGACTGGGGACCTGTTATGACCACCGCATCGGCAATCATAACCAACCGTGGCGGCCGCACCTGCCACGCGGCAATTGTCGCTCGCGAACTTGGTATACCAGCAGTCGTAGGTACTGGCGATGCTATGCAGAAAATTGAGGATGGTAGTGAAGTCACTGTATGCTGCGCCGAAGGCGAATCAGGTCATGTTTACCCGGGATGTCTCGATTTTAGTACTAACACTATTGAGTTGACTAACATCCCTCGCACACGAACGGATATCATGCTTAACCTTGGCAACCCTGGTCGTGCATTTTCCTACAGCTTTTTACCCTGCGATGGCGTCGGCCTGGCACGCATGGAATTTATTATCAACGATCATATTAAAGCTCACCCCATGGCACTGCTCTACCCGCAAAAAATTGAAGATGCCGAGGAACGAAAAAAAATCATCGAACTAATCAAGTTCTATAATAGTGGTAGCGAATATTTTACCCAGAAACTTTCTGAAGGCATTGCCATGATTGCTGCCGCCTTCTATCCAAAACCGGTTATCGTTCGCATGTCTGACTTCAAGAGCAATGAATATGCCAGCCTGTTAGGCGGCGCAAGTTTCGAGCCGGTTGAAGAAAACCCGATGATCGGCTTTCGTGGTGCCTCTCGCTATAGCCACCCCGCCTATGCAGAAGGTTTTAAGCTTGAGTGTAAAGCGGTAAAACGCGTTCGTGATGAAATGGGATTCAATAATGTCAAGCTTATGATTCCATTTTGCCGCCGTATCGAAGAAGCAAAAAAGGTACTGCAATGTATGGCATCGAACGGCTTGAATCAGAAACAGAATGGGCTGGAGATCTACGTCATGTGCGAGATCCCCAATAACGTTATTCAGATCGACCACTTTGCACAACTGTTTGATGGCTTCTCCATTGGTTCAAACGATCTCACGCAACTGGTTCTTGGTGTCGACCGTGATTCAGCAATTGTCGCCTTCGATTTTGATGAACGCGATCCCGGCGTCATGGAGATGATACGTTTGGCAATAGTGGGCGCTCATCGTAATAATCGTCATATTGGCCTGTGCGGACAAGCACCTTCAGACTTTCCAGAAGTCGCAGAATACCTGGTTAAGCTAAAGATAGACTCCATCAGCCTCAATCCCGACTCCGTTCTGAAAACGATCGAAATAATTGCTGACGCAGAACGGCAATTATCAAACGACTAGTTAATGAGCCGCTTGAGGATAAACTCTCGGCATTGACACACTGCCAGTGTAAGAAACTGCTTAATTATCAAGCCACTCGATCCAGATCGCAATAATCTTCATTGTTGTTATCTGCCATGGCCTGCAAGCGCGTGCGGTTACTGATCCTTATTATCCGACGTTGTACCGTGAGCATGCCCTCAGCCTGAAACCGTGTAAACAAGCGGCTCACTGTTTCAATAACCAAACCAAGATAGTTAGCAATATCATTACGCGACATTGGCAAACTAATAATTTGTGCCGACATCCCTCGTGCCGCCATGCTGGCAGAAAAATCCAGCAAAAAACTGGCCAAGCGTTGCTCTGAAGTCATCTTGCCCAACATGAACAACATTTTTTGCTCAGCGACCATTTGACGGCTGAGGACATCCAGCAATCGCCATTGTAAGTTCGGCATACGATTGCAAAAATCTTCATAGTCATGCATTGACAGTTCGCAGATACTCGCCGTTTCCAGAGCTTCGGCAGTATAACGATGTTCTCCACCACTTATTCCATCCAGACCTAATATATCACCGGGCAGATGAAAACCGATAATTTGATGCTCGCCATCACGCGAAGTGACATAAGACTTAACACAGCCAGAACGCACCATCGCAAAAGAATCAAACGACTCGCCCATCATAAAAACCTTGTCGCCCTTGTGCAGCGGGCTAGGATGCCTGGTCTTACGCGAGAATTGCTCCGTTTCACCGTCACTCAAGCCGCTAGCCAGGCAATAACGCATGCCATGACAATCAACACAAGGATTTTTTAACTGACCAAACCGTTCATTATTTTTAACTCGCATGGCTGTGCCTCCTGTTAGGGTTTGATAACATCACAACAACACCGCGCAAGGCGCCTAAGCGGCAACCGGCAGAATATCGGCGAGCATCGACTGTACTGTGGAATCAGATTCGATCCACATCAAACCCACACCGTCTGCACTGACGTGTACCACCATCGCGCTCATCCGATAGCGGGGAGTCTCGCTATTTCGCGGGATATCACCAACAACCGTGACCACGGTACCTGTCGCGATGCTGGTACTGAAGCCTGAAATGAACGCGCCACCGTAACCTATATTTGTTGCATAAAAACACCCTAAACAGATGTTTCTTTTTTCAATATGCGCTCTATGTAATGATTTGGCGCGAAAACTGCTTCGATGTTCCATCACTATGCTCCTCGTCACCTATTTACCTATTCAGGAAAAATATTACCTGAGATGTTGAGCGATAAATATACGTATTTTCATAATACGTATTACTACGTAAGACAAAGGGATTACCCTCGAACTAAGTAGTTTCCCGTATTACCTCAATAGAATATATAGAGTGACAATACGCTGCGCCGATCAACTAGCGGTAGCGCTTATTAACGACATAACAAGACAGCATGAAAAACATCACTCCGTCACTATTTATCATTGCAGCCAGCACCGTAATCTACCGTAATATCACCAACTGGACAGTTAATGAGGTAGGACTAAATCTTCATCTTTTTGATCACAGTAAAACGCTACTGATCGCCATCCGCATACGTACACCGGATTTACTCATCATAGAACTACCGCTTGCCGATACAGACGGTTTGGAACTCTATCAGCGAATACTCGCCTATCATGTCAAACCCAAAACAATCGTTGTGACAGAAAAGGGAGATATTGTATCAGCCACTCGGGCTATACGATTGGGCGCAATGGATGTTATAGAAAAACCAGCATCAAATGAGCGTCTACTTCGTGCAATAATGAACTCGA
>CAYUKF010000025.1:6068-8337 GCA_964445215.1 uncultured Thiotrichales bacterium | reverse complement strand
CAGGATGCGAAGCAATTATCACGTATTTTCTATCCTTTTTATTTGCTGCGCGCTATTATTAGCAGCCTTGATATCATTCTTGTTTTGGTAACAAATGAGGCGCTGTGTCCTACCGTAACAAGCAGTTAGAAACTGATGACAGGGCATCTGTCTTCGACAAAATCGTTGATGACATGCTCAATGAGCTGTATGTTTTTGAGAAAACAACACTACGCTTTCTCTACGCAAACAAAAGAGCCTGTGAAAACGTCGGCTACACTTTCAATGAACTACTGCAGCTCACACCTCTCGATCTTATACCTGAGCATAGAAAACCCACATTTGAATCGTTGCTTTTACTACTAAAAAACGACGCCAAAGAAAAAGTAGAATTTGAAACCATCCACAAAAGAGAAGATGGATCGCACTATCCGGTCGAGGCGCATATCCAACTCACCGAATATCAGTCAAATAATGCCTTTATCGCCGTCGTTCTTGATCTGACAGAACACAAACTCAGTTACCAACGACTACAAAAAAATGAGCAACAGTTAGCCGCGATATTAAATAATGCAGTGGAATGCATCATTAGCATTGACAACCATGGACTAATAACGTCTTTAAACCCCGCTACCGAACGGATATTTGGCTATAGCGAAGAAGAACTCGTTGGAAAAAATGTCAATATTCTCATGCCAGCCCCCTGGAAAGAAAAGCATAACGACTATCTACATCACTACTTATCTACCGGCGAAAAAAAAATTATTGGAATAGGGCGTGAAGTTTCTGGTCTGCGCAAGGATGGATCAACCTTTCCTATTGAGCTTTCTGTAGGGGAAATCCTCACGGATAAAGAACATAGCTTTACCGGAGTTATTCGTGACATATCAGAACTAAAACAGGCACAAGAAGAGCACAAACAGCACGAAGAGGAAAAACGCCAAAACCAAGAACGTTTTGATCGCCTGTCACGCGTCAGCGCGGTGGGCGAACTGGCTGCAAGTATTGCCCATGAAATCAATCAACCTTTAACTGCTGTAGGCACTTACGCCGCAATCGCTAACCAGCTGATCAACAACGAACCACCGGATATTCAGAACCTGCAATCAATACTGGGTAAAATTAATGAACAAACAAAACGCGCCTCAAAAGTCATCCACCGTTTGCGATCATTAATCAACAAACACGAGGTACAACACGAGTCTGTCGATATCAATGAACTGATTCGTAATATCATCAACATATCGAGCCCGCAAGCACTCTCGCGAGCAATTGAAATTGAATTTGAGCCAGTCATTCCCACACCACCTGTCGAATGTGATTATGTCAATATTCAACAGGTCATTCTCAATTTAATCAACAATGCTATTGATGCCATGGATAACATAGATGTCAACGATCTCTCGCAGAGAAAAATTATTATTCGTATATCTCAGAATAGCGCTAACATCCTCACAATATTCGTGCGCGACTTTGGCAAGGGCATAGCCGAAACAGAGCGCCAAAAAATATTCTCGCCGTTTTACACCACGAAACCTGATGGTATGGGAGTCGGCCTGTCGATAAGCCGATCTATTATGGAAGCGCACAGTGGAGCATTGTCGTTAACTGACGGTATTACCGACGGCTCGGAATTCACCTTAACACTGCCCCTTTCACTCGACAGTTGAGTCTTCACCATGCCAACTAATAACCAGAAAGTATATATTGTAGATGATGATGTGGCCGTGCTTGATGCACTGGGCATGCTAATGAAGTCTGCCGGACTCGAAGTAGAAGGTTTTCGCAGCGCGCAGAACTTCCTCGACAGCTTCAATCCCGATAGCAGTGGATGCCTGTTACTGGATGTACGCATGCCAGACATCAGCGGTCTTCAGCTACAAGAAATATTGAATGAGAGGAAGATCACTATTCCGATTATTTTTATTACCGGTCATGCAGATATCCCTATGGCCGTGCAAGCAATGAAAAAAGGAGCGCTAGAGTTTATTGAAAAACCATTCAATCACGAAGAATTAATAAACTGCATTCATCGCGCATTGATGCTCAACTCTGCAAACACCCATAAACTAAAGCAACGACAACTCATTATCAACCGCATAAAGCAACTAACGCCAAGGGAGTTAGAAGTGATGAAAAAAATCGTTGCAGGAGAACTCAACAAGACCATCGCTTTTGATCTCGGTGTTAGCCAGAGAACCATAGAAATTCATCGTGCCAAGGTGATGCAAAAAATGCGCGCGCTATCACTGGCGCATCTTGTCCGCATGTCCTTACTCGTACAGGAAGA
>CAYUKF010000025.1:4872-5968 GCA_964445215.1 uncultured Thiotrichales bacterium | reverse complement strand
ATGTCATGATGACGGATGTAGCATCCTGTCATCCAAGTTCTTCGCTGCAAGATATCGCTATCACAATGTGGAATAAAGACTGTGGCTCTATACCCATCATCGATGAACAGAATAAAATCGTCAGTATCGTCACCGATCGGGATATTGCGATGGCTGCCGCACTCAAACACAAAGCATTGTGCGATATTACGGTCGACGAAGTAACCGCCGACCATCCCATTTTTACCTGTAACCCAAGCGATGACATCCACATCGCTCTGGACATTATGCAGTGCAACGAAATTAGACGCTTACCGGTGGTCAACGACGAAGGCGAGCTGACAGGAATATTATCAATCGGTGACATTGTCGGTGCTACCACACAGAAAAACAACGCTGATTTATCCGCCAGCGATACGCTAAAAACACTGAAATCGGTATTTACACACCATTGACATCCAGCCAATTTAATAAGACAGGGCTAACAACTACATGCATCGATTGTTAACAACCACTTATCGTTGTTAGTCCGCCTTATTTTTAGGATCATCTTGGATCAGCACGAGGAACTTATGTCAGGAAAGGGCACATCAACAATACACCCGGGACAAAACAGAAATGATCGCCTCATCCAGGAGTTTGATCACGACCCCTATCATGCAAAACTCAAACTGAAAGAGCCTACAGCATGCCCTCAATGTTGTGCTGTGTATGCAAAGGGTCGCTGGAAGTGGGGACAAATACCAGAAGATGCATACGAAACCCTGTGCCCTGCTTGCCAGCGTATTCACGACAAGGTTCCAGCAGCCTTCTTAACCTTAAGTGGTCAGTTCTTCTCACAGCATAAAAATGAGATTCTGAACCTGGCACATAACTATATACAGCGCGAGGCAAAAACACACCCTCTCAAACGTCTTATGGATTGCAACGATGACAATGGGGTTGTGCATATGACATTCACCGAGCTTCATCTCGCGCGCGGTATCGGCGAGGCGCTGGAAAAAGCTTATGAAGGTGATCTAAATTATCAATATAACAAAGGCGAATTCATGCTACGAGTAACATGGAGCCGCTAGCCTAAATTGGCTCAATTAACATCGGTCTAAACCAGCACCCT
>CAYUKF010000025.1:0-4772 GCA_964445215.1 uncultured Thiotrichales bacterium | reverse complement strand
CCAAAAATATAAACGGCGAATTTCAGGAATCTGTGTGCCGTTTTTCTGTTTCCTTGTTCGCGTATCCTAACTGCCAATCAATAGTGCTATCGCTTCTACGGGACGCTCTGGCTCGACTAACATCATCGCAGTAATAATCACTAAGGCACGTGTGATTAATATACCTTTTGCTTGCGCGGCATGATCTTCCCGCGCCTCATTATTGCCTTTCAATAACTGACGACCAGCGATAATTTGTAAGGCATACAGCACATATAATGTAATCAATAACAGGATATGCGTCCAGATCATCATTGAAAAAATTTCTTCTTGTTCAATCAGGCGTCGATACCAATCACGCGTCGAGTAAAGATAAAATGGCATGCAGATATCATAAACAACAATCGCGCTCATAACGGGTATATGAAACCATAGCTTTCTGCGATAGCGATACGCCAACAACATTAAAAAATAGGTGAAGATTGAAAGTAGAACTGGACCAGAAAAATTCATATTTTTAATAGTGCTTGTTAAAGTTGTTGTCGACCAGAAAACGCATGTGCCAGCGTACCGCTATTAACATATTCCAGCTCGCCACCAAAGGGCACGCCGTAGGCAATGCGGCTGGCTTTAAGTTCATGGGCATGCACCATTTCGCTAATATAATAAGCAGTTGCCTCACCTTCAACGGTGGGGTTGGTAGCAAGAATAACTTCTTGTATCGTACCTCCGCTTAAATGCTTATCCAGTAAGTCCAGGCCAATATCGTCAGGACCAATATTATCAAGCGGTGACAAATGCCCCATTAGCACAAAATACAAACCCTTAAATGCTGTGGACTCTTCAATAGCGATAACATCTGCCGGCGTTTCAACCACACAAAGCTGCGCCGGGTCACGTCGTACATCGCTACAAATATTACATAACTCCATCTCGCTAAGCGTACGACACTTGCTGCAATAGCCGACTTTTTCCACTGCTTGTGACAGTATATTGGCCAAATGGTTGGCGCCTTGTCGGTCACGCTCTAGCAAATGAAATGTCATGCGCTGTGCCGATTTTGGCCCAACACCAGGCAGGCAACGTAAGGCATCGATCAGCTGAGCAATAAGCGGGGAATACTTCATAGAATTACAGAGCCTCTGATTAAGCCTAGGCGAGATACCTCGAAGGTACGTGTAAAATTATAACCAAAATGTTCGGATTTGATATTCTCCCTCTACATGCCCTTGAGTACGGGGCGTGAATAGCACGTAACTTAACGCGCCTTAAAGAAAGGCGGCAGCATTTCCGAGAAAAGACTCTGAGGGCACAAAAACTCACACCAACAGCAAACGCTTTAGGTAACTGACAAAGCTGGGCATTTTAGACCCATAGCACACGCTCATGAATGCAGCTAAAGCTAACCTACTAAGGATAGCCTGATTCTTCTTCGTTTAGCTGTATATCTATAACCTTCCACCCTGATGAATAATTGGACTCATTAGCAAATATTATTCGGCCTTGTCCTTTATAAAGGGCAATAGTTCTCACATTATCAGCCCCTTTGAAATTAAAGGGAATCCACCGTTTCCCGGTTTCATGAGAGATTCTTGCAGTGGGCTCTCCGGCGAGATCATAGACTTCTGCCATCCCCATTCCTGGCCTAATGATGGTGATGGGCTCCTTTGTGCTGCTTTTTGTGGAGGCTACTGCCGCTGACTGGCTTGGCTCTTCGACGCTGTTTGCTGATGCAGTGGTAAGCGATGCACTGCCCTTTGTATATTGCTCTGCTGTCCCTGTACCCAGCTGGCGCAGTGATTTTTTGGCATGTTTTCTTAATTTGCGGTGGCTACCGTTATTAGCAACTTCTTCTAACGTATCCCGGTATCGCGCATTGCCAGATCTGCCCAGCGCCTTAGAGGCCCAGGACATGGCGTCTATCTGGTCGCGAGTCGGGGGTTTCTGGTAGCTTTCAAGCAGGACTCCAGCGAGAACATCCAGCACCTGCTGATCTCTTTCCCCCGTATTATAAATGCTCTTGGCTGCATTGCGGATGCTAATCGGGCCACCATTAGTTAGCAAATCAATATTACGTTGCCCAGCAGGACTGAGTGCGTGAGTGGATAGTGACAGCAGTAATGTCAAAATTAGTAAGAGTACGCTAAATAATTTGTTCATAATCATCACCTCAAAAGTTAGTGTTTTATATTGTGTGGTATATCATAAACCCGAATTAAATTCGGCCTGTTTAATCGTTTAACTAAACTTAGCTAAACGATTGGCCGTCTCCTAAAACGGCATCTTCATACCAGCAGGCAAATTTATACCTCCAGTTACTGCACCCATTTTTTCTTTGGTTGTCGTTTCAACTGTACGTACTGCATCGTTCACTGCGGCAGCAATCAGGTCTTCAAGCATTTCTTTGTCGTCCATTAAACTGTCATCAATAACAACTTTACGCAAGTCATGGCGACCGGTCATAATGACTTTCACTAAGCCACCCCCTGCCTTGCCTTCGACTTCCATTTCTGCCAGTTCTTCTTGCGCTTTTTGCATGTTCTCTTGCATTTTCTGCGCTTGCTTCATTAAACCGCCAATACCACCTTTCATCATTTTCTCACCTTATTTATTTGAGCTAATCAATTAGCTGTTACATTTTTTCTGTCATATTTATTCAATCGGGCGTATCGAATCTTGCTGCATTTCTGCGCCAAAGACATCTTTCAACTGTTGTACCATATCGTCATTTTCTAGGGCAATACGTGCCTTATCCACTTTCTTATCATAACGCGCTTTAACGATGGCAGCAGGTGTATTAACCGCTACACCCATTTCAACCACCAGCTTGGTTGCTTTGCTGAAACGTTGTTGTAGCGCCTGCTCAAGTCTTTTCTCCAAACGCTTGTTATTCAAATGCGGCTGCGATTCATTGAGGGTAATGTTAAACACATTATTGTTATGACTTTGTAATACAGAATTCATTGCTAATTCACGCACCAACGCCTCAATGCCTAATGACTCAACAATTGTTTCCCATTCATTAATGGCTGTATCAATCACTACTGACACATCAGACGCAAGCTGTTTGGCTTGTTTTGGTTTGACCGGCCTGGTTTCGACTGGCGGAGGCTTAAATTGTTCTGTTTTAATCGGTTGCGGGCGTGTAGCAAGTTGTGCTGCCGTGCTCGCGACAGGCGCAGAGCCAGACTTAGCTGGGCTTGCCAGGCTTACTGGGTTTACAGGCGCGCGGACTACTGACTTTTTTTTTGAGGCAGAGGCCATTGCCATGGCATCTGCCGCTGATCTCGGCTGCGCTTGATCAAAAACAGGCGTAGATTGTGGTGCTGGTACGACTTGTTGCGCACTACCACTTGCTGCTGGGGTCACGCTCACAACAGCAGTGCCACGCTCTGCTGGCTTAAAGGCCAGCATACGTAACAAGGTCATTTCAAGGCCACTACGTGTATCAGGCACGTAAGGCATATCACGTCGTGCAATCACTGCAATCTGATAAAACAGTTGCACATCTTCAGCGCCAATACGGTCAGCAAATACACTCAGTTCTGCACGTGTTGCTAATCGGTCATCGTTTAATTGTGGGTGTGCTTGTAGCATGGCAATTAAGTGTAAGCTGCTAATTAACTCAGCTAATACGGCATTGGCATCGGAACCTTGCTCCATCAAGATGCCAACGATTTCTAGTAAACGTGCGGCATTGGCATCAGCCAAGGCTGCAAGCAGAGACACCACATAGTCATGGCTAATTGAACCCAACATGCTGCGTACATCATCGGCGAGTATTTTACCATTTGAAAAGGCAATGGCCTGATCGAGCAAGCTCAAACTATCGCGCACACTGCCTTCGGCCGCAGCAGCAATTTGCGTTAAAGCAGTCGCCTCAAATTCAATGCCTTCGCTTTTGAGTATTTTCTCTAAGTGACTACTAATCGCCTCTAAGGACAAGCGCTTGAGATTAAACTGTAAACAACGTGATAATACGGTGACCGGCAATTTTTGTGGGTCAGTCGTCGCCAGCAAAAATTTCACATGCGGTGGCGGTTCTTCCAGTGTTTTCAATAACGCATTAAAACTGTGTTTAGAGAGCATGTGTACCTCATCGATGAGGTACACCTTGTAGCGCCCACGTGATGGCGCATAGGGCACGTTATCAAGCAACTCGCGGGTATCATCGACTTTCGTGCGTGATGCCGCATCCACTTCAATTAAATCAATAAAGCGACCTTGGTCAATTTCAATACAGGCGCTGCATTGACCACAAGGCTCAGCCGTAACACCTGTCTCACAATTGAGCGCCTTGGCGAAAACACGAGCGATAGTGGTTTTACCGACACCACGAGTGCCGCTAAATAAAAAAGCGTGATGAACCCGCTTTTGTTTAAGAGCATTGGTAAGCGGCGTCACCACATGCGTTTGACCGACGAGTTCGGTAAACGACCGTGGCCGCCATTTGCGTGCCAGAACCTGATAACTCATTGCGCTATATTAACCCGCATTTCTCACCAGATAACGAACCCTCGCTTGATCTTTGGTTTTACAGTGAATTTTCTTCGGCCGAAAATACAACCCGTATTCCACGGCCTCAGAAAATTCACTGTAAAACCAAATCTCTGCGCGACCATCTCGCCCCCTGGTGAGAAATGCGGGTTAACGATCTCGGTAGTAGCTGCAACGCTACTGAAATAAGGGAAATAAGGTAAGAGGCAACTCGCGCCCGCCTGACCCCGACACACGTGTCCACTGCTGCCGCTGCTCCCTTCCAGGCCTGACGGGGTTCACAATATAACGTTGCG
>CAYUKF010000024.1:0-15413 GCA_964445215.1 uncultured Thiotrichales bacterium | reverse complement strand
GCACAAAAGATCGCGTTCAGATCAAGATAGAAGTCACGCCGGTACTGCGGGGCTGCGTGTACGACCCTGTAAATATGACCGTTACGCAGAAGACCGAAGACGAGTTCGGCTTTGCAGAAATTAATGCCCTGTCTTTTGCTGATATTTATGCAGGAAAAATTATGGCTGCCCTTGATCGCCAGCACCCGCGCGATTTATTCGATGTTCACCAACTACTGGAAAATGAAGGCATCACAGATGAGCTGCGCACGGCTCTCATTATTTATCTTATCAGTCATGATCATTCGCCTCATTCATTACTTGCACCCGTATTAAGAGATATATCCCAAGATTTTGAGCAAAACTTTGTGGGCATGACAACTGAAGGCATAGAGCTAGATACACTTCTTGAGGCTAGAGAACAATTAATTACTGATGTGACCGGAAATATGCCCGATAATCATAAAGAATTTTTGCGCTCTTTTTATCGTCGTAAACCTAATTGGACATTACTTGGCATTGACGGGATAAAAAACTTGCCTGCTGTCAGGTGGCGAGAGCTTAACCTTGATAAATCTGGTGACGGTACGTGTGAAGAACTTCTTCGTAAGCTTGAGGCGGTGATTACTTCATAATGAGCTGGTTTATGTTGTCTCCTTATCAATCTCTTCAATCAACTCGTGAATATTTTTTCTTGGAGTCAAGGCAAATAGCACTTGAGACTATTAATGATAATGATTATCATTAGCCTTATATCTTTTTACCTTTTATATATGTAGGAGCTAGTGCAGTGTCTCATACTAAACACAGAGATAGAAAGCCAGTAAACAGACAAGTACCAGACCCAGTTCGCCGCCAAGGGTGGTTCCCTTGGCAAGGGCTGCAACGCAGTAATTGTCTGTTTACTGGCTTCCCTTCGGGCGCAACGAGAAAGGCATCTGCCGCGTTGCGTTGTCTTGAGATAGCACCACTATCCCGGCGACAACGCGCCTCGCATCTGTCCTTTCTCGTTGCGTCTATCTCTGTGTTTAGTATGAAACACTGCACCAGGCTGATGTTAGGGCTAAAACGTTTATTTATGCTGATTTTGGCGATAGTAATGCCGCTTTCAACTCAATTCGTCATGGCTGCAGAACCGTTGGTGGTCTACTCTGGCCGTAGCGATCAGTTCGTTTTGCCTGTTGTTGAGGCATTTACCGAAAAAACCGGTATCAAGGTTATTCTGCATACTGCTAAATCGACCGCTCTACTCAGCAAGCTCATCCTCGAAGGCAAACGCACTGAAGCGGATCTGTTTCTCAGTAATGATGCCGGTAATCTGCAAGTTGGCGCAGACAAAGGCTTGTTTCTGTCGCTGCCTGAAGCGTTAACCGCTGATATTCCAGCGCAATATCGCGCACCGAATAATGCCTGGGTTGGCCTGTCCAGCCGTATGCGTGTGTTGGTGGTCAATACTGAAGCAGAAAACACACAGTTTATTGATTCTATTTTTGACTTGGCAGACCCTGCGCTGAAAGGACGGCTGGCCATTACCCATAGTGCCAACGGCAGCTACATCGCTGGCACCACTGTTTATATGCTTGCCGCAGGCGAAGCAGAAACTCGTCATTGGTTAAATGGCATGAAAGCCAATGTCGCTGGCAAAGTATTCAATAAACATAGCAAGGTTGTTAAGGCTGTAGCACAAGGCAAGGCCGATGTGGGTTTAGTTAACCACTACTATATCTACCGCCACTTAGCAGTAACACCCGATGCACCGATTAGAATGGTCTTACCAGACCAAGGTGAAAACGGCATAGGTGTTGCCGAAAATGTTGCAGGCATTGCCATTAGCCGACACAGCAAAAATATTGCTGCGGCAAAACAGTTTGTTGCTTTTTTAGTGTCAGAACAAGGCCAAAAAATCTTTGCCGAAGTTAACCGTGAGTATCCGGTTCGTCCTGGTATTGCTGCTGCAATTGAAATCCCAACAGCTGATAGCTTTAAGGTGTCTAATGTAGCCATGCATAGATTAGGTGCCGAGCGTAACCGCACTTTCGATCTAATCGATTCAATTGGCATGCCTTAGCCCGCATATTTCACGAAGACGGACGATACTGGATAATGTTTAGCTTATATCACTATGTTAAGTTTGAATAAAGACCGTAATCTACTGCGACAGTTTGTCCTGTTCGGTTTCAGAGTAAAGCGAGCTAGCACTTCAACGAGCCATATTGATGGGCTTCGAATATTCGTTAGCTAAACTATGCGCTCAGTAGCACGTCCTCTCGCTAGCACTGCCAGTCTTGTCGCATTGCTGGCGGCCATTCCACTTATTTTTGTCGTCTACAAAAGCAGTGGGCTGACACTTGTTAAGTGGGTCGGACTTTGGCAAAGTCGAATCTCCGAGCTATTAGTCAACACACTGTCCCTCAGTGTGTTGGTTGCTATTGGCTGTTTAGTACTAGGTGTTAGCGCAGCCTGGTTGGTTGCACGTCGTGATTTTAAGGGGCGCCGCGTCATCAGTTGGCTATTGATATTGCCCTTGGCTATTCCTACTTATGTGTTTGCCCACATCTACACGGTGATAACGGCTGATGATGGTTGGTTAGGGAAAATCTGGTTAGTTTTTTTTGATCACTCTTTAGATATATTCAATATATGGGGCACGGCACTGGTATTAATTTTAGCCGGGTTTTCTTATGTCTTTTTACTGGTACGCATTGCCTTAATGGATGCTAACCGTAGCCTTGAAGAAGCGGCACGCATTCAAGGCGCCAGCCCTCTTGCCGTGTTCTGGCATGTCAGCTTACCTTTAATACGCCCTGCCATTGCCGCAGCGATGGCGATTGTTGTCTTGCACACCTTGTCTGATTTTGGCGCCGTCAGCATGCTGCGCTTTCAGACCTTTACTTTAAGTATTTATTTACAGCTCAGTGGCCGCCTGGATTATGAAGCAGCTGCTGGCTTAAGTTTAATACTCGTCGCATTAAGTCTTACCTTTATCATTGTCGAGCGTTTTTTTCGCCGTCGAGCACGCTATTTTAGTCATGCACAATCGCGCCACCACAGTCCACGCAAAGCGAGCGCAGGTGAGCTGTTAATTATTTGGTTTTGGCTTGGGTTAATTTGCGTGTTTGCCTTTATAGTGCCGTTACTGTGGATGCTGCAATGGAGTTGGCAAGCTATCATCAGCGGTGCTATTGATAGCCGCTTTTGGGGTTATACATTTAACTCACTAACGGTTGCCGTGCTAGCGGCAACCGTCGCCATGGTTATCGCGCTACCTGTTGGTTTGTTTCATGCACGTGCCAAATCGTGGCTAAGTAGTACCTGTTTGTATTTTTCCAGTGTTGGCTTTGTCTTGCCTGGCCCCGTCGTCGCACTAGGTATTATCAGTTTTGCTATTTTCGCCCTGCCCGTACTCTACGGGGGGCTAACGCTATTGGTGCTGGCACTGGTCATTCGTTTTTTACCGCTGGCAATACAGTCGCAAGAAGCCGCCATGCAACAACTCACACCTTCTATAGAACAGGCCGGGCGCGTGCTCGGTGCTGGCCCGTTGGAAAACCTGAAACGTGTCGTTCTGCCAATGATTCGTGGTGGTATGGCCAGCGCCTGGGTGCTGGTATTTATCGACGCCATTAAAGAATTACCCGCCACCTTGTTATTAAGGCCGGTTGGCTTTGATACGCTGCCAGTGCGTATCTGGATAGAAGCCAGTGAGGAAATGCTCGAATTAGCCGCACCAGCAGCGCTGATTATTGTTATTGCCACACTCCCCGCTATCTGGCTCATGACCCGCACCAGCGTCAACCGCAATGGCAACAAAAACGAAACCGCTTCGCGTGGCTTTTAACTGCGTATAAAACTTGGTTTTTGCTTGTTGACTAGGTAAAATCAGCGCCATCAACACGTCTCTTTTGTGGGAGAGTCTCTGTATAGTTCTACAGAGCACCGAAGGCGCAAACACGTCCGTAAACGCTCAGGTATCATGAACCACACAAGATGTTGACTCTGGAGAGTAGTCAAATGACTCGCCGAAGGGGCCAACCCGCATTTCTCATCAGGCGGCGAGAAATGCGGGTTAATCTCTCAGGCACACAGGACAGAGGGACGACGCCATAATAGTGGCTGTCGCCTTTTTGTTGTTAATACTGTGAGTCTAAATGAAGCAAACCGTACTCTACCCTGAACACGTCAAGCTTGGCGCCAAAATGGTTGATTTTGGTGGCTGGCATATGCCTATTCATTACGGCTCACAGATCGACGAACACCACCAGGTTCGACGCGATGCCGGTATGTTTGATGTCTGTCACATGACGGTCGTCGATTTGCAGGGCGATGGCGTGCGTGATTTTCTTAAGTATTTACTAACCAATAATATCGACAAACTGAAAATCTCCGGTAAGGCAATTTATACCTGCATGCTCAAAGAAGACGGTGGCATTATCGATGATCTCATTGTCTATTACATGACCGATAGCTGGTTTCGCCTGGTGGTCAATGCCGCCACACGTGAAAAAGATCTTGCCTGGATAAACAAACAAGCCACAGGCTTTGCCATCAATATTAATGAGCGCGATGACCTTGCCATGATCGCAATACAAGGGCCTGATGCGCGTACCAAAGCCCACGCTGCGTTAGGTAACACAGCGACAGCGAAGTGCGAGGAACTTAAGCCCTTCGTGGCAGTGAATCATGAGGGTGTGTTTATTGCGCGTACTGGTTATACCGGTGAAGACGGTTATGAAATCATATTGCCGAATGAGCAAGCCGCCACCTTATGGCAAGCATTGCTTGATAATGGCGTAAAAGCTTGTGGTCTTGGCGCACGCGATACTTTGCGCTTGGAAGCCGGTATGAATTTATACGGTAGCGATATGGATGAAAGCGTTACACCGCTGGTGTCTGGCTTGGCCTGGGTCGTCGCATTGAAACCAGAAGAGCGTAAATTCATTGGTCGCGACGTATTAGCAGCACAAGCTACGCAAGGCAATCACGACCAATTTGTTGGGCTGGTGCTGGAAGAGCGTGGCGTACTACGCAATCATCAAAAGGTGTTCGCCAATGGTGAGTTAGTGGGTGAAATCACTAGCGGTAGTTTCTCGCCCACGCTAGGACATTCTGTTGCCCTGGCACGCATCAAACACCGCATCAAAGACCATTGCGAGGTAGATATACGCGGTAAATTTGTCACTGTACGTATCGTCAATCCACCGTTTGTTCGTAATGGTAAATCATGTCTTATCTAATTAACCATCATTAACTGGGAGTCAACACTATGAGCGACATTCCAACACAAATAAAATACACAAAAAGCCACGAATGGGTAGAAGACCTTGACGACGGTACTGTGCGCGTCGGCATCACCGACCATGCACAAGACTTGCTCGGTGACATGGTCTTTGTTGAGTTGCCCGAAGTTGGTACTGAAGTCAGCGCTGGTGAAGAATGTGCTGTCGTTGAATCGGTTAAGGCCGCATCCGACATCTACAGCCCGCTTAGCGGTGAAATTACTACCGTTAATGACGCCGTTACCGATGCACCTGAAATCGTCAATCAAAGCCCCTATGAAGGCGGCTGGTTATTTGAACTTAAACCCTCTGCCGTAGCAGAAGTTGATGACCTGCTTGATGCTGATGCGTACAACAAACTAGCCGAAGCTGATAACCACTAATTGTAGACACTGACATGCCATTTATCCCCCATACCGACGCTGAAACTCAGGCAATGCTCGACACCATTGGTGTTGATAACATCGAACAACTGTTCGATGAAATACCTGCCGAATTACGCATTGATAAGCTAAGCAAGTTACCTGCTGCACTCTCTGAGATGGAAATCAGTCGCTTAATGTCCGAGCGCGCCGAACAAGATGCCTACTTGCAATGCTTTATTGGTGCTGGCAGCTATGAACATCATATTCCCGCAGCGGTATGGGAAATTACCACCCGTGGTGAATTTTATAGCGCCTACACGCCATACCAGGCAGAGGCCAGCCAAGGCACGCTGCAACTGCTCTATGAATACCAAACTATGATGGCTGAAATCATGGCGATGGATGTGTCTAACGCTTCTTTATACGATGGTGGCTCGGCCTTGGCCGAAGCGGTATTAATGGCGGTACGCAGTCAACGTAAAAAAACAGCCAAACGCATCTTGATGCCGCGAGCAGTGAACCCACATTACCGTCGCACCGTTCGCTCGATTGTGTCAAGTCAAAATATTGAACTAATCGAACTGGATTATGATAAAAAATCAGGCCGCATCATCATTGAAGATGGGCTCGTCGACGACAATGACATTAGCGCACTGATTATTCCACAGCCTAATTTCTTTGGTGTCATCGAAGAAGTTGATGCGCTGACCAATTGGGCGCACAAACATAATATTTTAGTTATTGCTGTGGTCAACCCTATCGCCATGCAGTTACTCAAAGCGCCCGGACAATGGGGCGAACATGGCGCCGATATTGTCTGTGGTGAAGGCCAGCCTTTAGGCATTCCGCTATCTTCGGGGGGTCCTTACTTTGGCTTTATGTGCTGCAAGCAAAAACTTGTCCGTCAAATGCCTGGCCGCATTATTGGCCGCACCGTTGATGTCGAAGGCAAGCAAGGTTTTAGCCTGACCTTGCAAGCACGCGAACAACATATTCGTCGCTCTAAGGCCACCTCAAATATTTGTACTAACCAAGGTTTAATGGTCACTGCTGCCACCATCCACATGTCTTTACTTGGTGCCGATGGACTGGCGCGTGTCGCTGCCACTAGCCATAAAAACACGGTGTCGCTTATTACACAGTTGAAAAAAATCACTGGCATCGAGCCAGCATTTAATAGCCCTTACTTTCATGAGTCTGTGCTTAAGTTAACGCAGCCTGGCGCTGAAGTGCTCGATGCATTAACCCAACACGGCATTCTCGGTGGTTACGATCTGAGCAATGACTACCCAGAATTAGGCAACTCTATCGTTGTCTGTGCAACGGAAACAAAAACTGAGGCCGATATTGCAGCGTATAGCAATGCTATGCAAACAGTCATGCGCCCAGCGGCGCATCCGTCACCTGTCGCCAGCAACGATCATTAAAGTACTATTAGAGCATCATTAGGAAACAAGGTACCATGTTAATTTTTCAACACAGCGTCGATCAGCGGCGCAACCCAAGCCAATCTCCCAGCGTAATGGCTGACATCAGCGATTTGCCGCAGTCTTGTTTGCGTGACATCGCGCCCAAGCTTCCTGCTGTCTCGGAAATGCAAACGGTGCGTCATTACACACAGCTATCACAAAAGAATTTTTCTATTGATACGCAGTTTTATCCCTTGGGTTCTTGCACCATGAAATATAATCCACGTGCCTGCAACAAGCTCGCTATGCTACCAGGCTTATTACGCAAGCATCCACTCACTCCAGCAAAGCATAATCAAGGCACGCTGACTTGTTTATATGAGCTGCAAGAAATGCTTAAAGACATTACCGGCATGAAAGAGGTGTCACTATCACCTATGGCTGGCGCGCAAGGTGAATTTGCTGGCGTGGCAATGATTCGTGCTTACCATGATGCACGTAATGACGATGTGCGCAGTGAAATCTTAGTGCCTGATGCGGCGCACGGCACCAATCCCGCGACAGCTGTGATGTGTGGCTACAAAGCACGCGAAATACCAACAGACGTCAACGGTGATGTTGACCTTGATGCACTGCGTGCAGCTGTCGGCCCACAAACTGCTGGCATTATGCTAACTAATCCATCTACCTTGGGTGTATTCGAACGAAAAATCGCTGAAATCGCAAAAATTATTCATCAAGCCGGCGGGCTGCTTTATTACGATGGCGCCAACCTTAATGCCATTCTTGGCAAGGTCAGGCCGGGTGACATGGGCTTTGATGTCATTCACATGAATTTACATAAAACCTTTTCAACGCCCCATGGTGGTGGTGGCCCGGGTGCCGGGCCGGTTGGCGTTAGCGAAAGATTGATTCCTTATTTACCTGTACCGATGGTTGCCTATGATGGTAAGTCTTATAGCGTAGTCACTGAACAAGACTGTCCGAACACCATTGGTCGTTTATCTGCGCACATGGGTAATACGGGTGTGTTAATACGCGCCTATATTTACGCGCGCTTATTAGGCGCTGACGGCATGGTGCGTGTTGCTGAGTACGCCACCTTGAATGCCAATTACATGATGGTTCGTCTAAAAGAAAAAGGCTTTGATATGGCCTACCCCGAGCGACGCGCGACCCATGAATTTATTCTCACCTTAAAAAAACAAGCAAAAGAATTAGGCGTTACCGCAATGGATATTGCCAAGCGACTACTCGACTATGGCTTTCATGCACCGACAACCTATTTTCCACTGTTAGTGCCAGAGTGTTTCTTGATTGAACCCACCGAAACGGAAAGTCAGTACGAGCTCGATGCCTTTATAGAAGCCATGGCTGAAATACTGCAAGAATGTCATCGTGATGCCGAAATGGTCAAGGCAGCGCCACATACTCTGCCCGTGCGCCGTCTTGATGATGTACGTGCTGCGCGTCAACTTGATTTGGTTTGGCAACAGAGCGCTTAAGACACACCTTAAGGAACTGCTAATTTGGTTTGGGTCTTATACCCCAAAAAAGGTCTTGGGATGCTGCGAAAACACTAGGGAGCCTCTGATTAAGCCTGGGCGAGCTGTCTTGACTTAATCAGAAATTCCCTATGTATTTTAAATCACAAGCGCTGCGTTCATAAATAAATCAGCGACTATTTAATAGCGCGTATTTATTTTCGAGCTCATCTGCGGGTAAAGGTTTACTGTAATAAAAACCTTGCATCGCATCACAACCCTGTGCAAACAGAAACTGCTCTTGCCGTTGCTCTTCTATTCCTTCGCCGATTACTCGTAACTGCAATGCCTTGGACATCGCGATTATCGCAACAACCAAGGCATCAGCACGATCAGAACTACCAATATCACTGACAAAAGAACGGTCTATTTTAATAAAACTAAAGGGCAGGTTTTTCAACATCGATAGCGATGAAAAACCCGTACCGAAATCATCCAAAGCAAGACGCAAACCTAAGGAACGTAGCTGAGTCATTGTATTAATCGCTCGATCGATATTTTCGAGTAAGCAACTCTCGGTAAGCTCTATCACCAGGCGGTGAGGCGCTATCTTATAAAGGCTTAACGCTTCAGCAATTTCAACAGAAAACGCTGGTTTTTCAAAATGCGGCGCGCTAATATTAATTGAAATGTAGTCTATTTTCGGCCAATGATTAAGATAAGAGCAGGCAGTTTTTATCACCCAGCTACCAATATTGAAAATCAAATGACTTTTTTCGGCTATCGGTATAAACAGGCCAGGCATAACTAAGCCGTGCTCCGGATGGTTCCAACGTATCAGCGCTTCAAGCGCCATGACGGATTCATCACGACTGTCGAGAATCGGTTGAAAGTAAAGCTCTAATTCATTGTTATCAATTGCATTATGAAGTTCATTAACAATCAATAGATCGGCTTGTATTGCCTCTTCCATATCCGCAGAGAAAAAACGAATGGTATTTTTGCCTTCTTCTTTGGCACGACACATCGCAATATCTGCATATTTAATGATTTGTTCGGCATCAGTAGAATGCTGGTCAATCACCGTCATGCCGATACTGCTACTGACTCGTTGTTCTTCACCATCAATAATATAAGACTGATTAACCACTTCTTTTATTTTTTCGGCAATATGATATGCCTTTTCTGCTACAACTTTCGCAACCGTACCAAGCATCGTTAGCAGTATGATAAATTCATCACCACCAAAGCGTGCAACAATATCTTCACGCTGCGTCACAGATCGAATGCGCTCTGCAACGATATGCAATAGCCTGTCCCCGTAAGAATATCCTTTCGCGTCATTGATAGTTTTGAAGTCATCAAGATCGATAAACATAACTACGCTAAACTCGCCATACCGTTTAGCCATCGGTACAGCGCGCTCAACATGCTCGTGTAAAAGTGTACGGTTAGCAAGTCCCGTTAACGGGTCATGATAAGCAAGGAACTGTACGTGCGTTTCCGCTTTTTTTTGTTTAATAGAGTAACGTATTGAGCGTTCTAGAACCTCAGCAGAAAGATCATCTTTCACTAAATAATCTGTCGCTCCCGCGTCTATTGCTGCCACATCAAGATTATGCCTCTTGACGCCAGCTAAAAGAATGACGGGAATGCTGACAAAACCTTCTTCTGCTATCTCTTGCAAAAGCTTAATGCCACTGGTTGTACCGAGATTATCATCGAACAAATAAATATCATGACAGCGTTTAGCTATCTCGCCGCGAACTTGGGCAAGCTCAGTAGTCCAAGTAAGCAAGTACTTGTCTTTACCGTAGATGCTGTCAAGTATCTGCGCGATCAGAATATAATTGGCATGACACTCTTCTACTAGTAGAATATTGATCAGATTTTGACCGTTCAAAGACTGGCAAGCACTCATTTACCACCCTTGCGCCGTGTTGGACACAAATCGCGAGCATCTGAAAATTCAACGAAAGCCCTCATAAAACGTATACTCCTTATGCTATATAACTGGCTTTCCCTGCCATTGACTAATGGGCAATACTGGCGTCATTCATCTTTTGCTAGGGCAACTCCTTAGTTATTAACTATTATCGGCCACTATCGTCTTTAGCTTAGCGTTGGACTACCCATACACTCTAACTGTCACCCAGCCTATTAAAATTGGCATGAGTATGCCGCTATAATGATTTGCTTGTATGTATCACCCGCTTAAGAGACAGTGGCAGGACGCACTGATAGCGCATATTTTTGGTAAAATATAATTTGGAGATAAAAACGACGTGTCAGCTCTAATCTGTGGTTCCATGGCTTATGACACCATTATGGTGTTTCCTGATTCTTTTAAAAACCATATCCTCCCTGACAAAATTCATATTTTAAATGTGGCTTTTTTAGTGCCCGAATTACGCCGTGAATTTGGCGGCTGCGCCGGTAACGTTGCCTACAATCTTGGTTTGCTGGGTGGCAGTGGCAAAATCATGGCAACGGTTGGCGATGACTTTGGCAGCTATAAAAAATGGCTTGAAGATTGTGGTATTACAATGGAGCATATTCGCCATATCGAAAATTCCTATACTGCACAGGCCTATATTACGACTGATCAGGATGACAACCAGATCACCGCCTTTCATCCTGGGGCAATGAACTACTCGCAGCAAAATAAAGTCAGTGATGCCACTGCTATCGATACGGGCATCACTATCGGCATGGTCTCTCCCGACGGGCGTGATGGCATGATAGAACATGCACAGCAGTTCAGTGATGCCAACATCCCGTTTATCTTTGACCCTGGCCAGGGGCTACCCATGTTCGGCAAAAAAGAATTAGATCAATTTATTGGCCAGGCAACGTGGATAGCCGTTAATGATTATGAAGGCGAAATGCTGCAAGATAAAACAGGCATGTCGCTGCATGCCATGCAAGAACACGTTAAAGCCATTATAGTCACTCGTGGCAGCGAAGGCTCACGCATTTTTCATAATGGCACCATCACAGAGATACCTGTCGTTGAAATCGATACCATAAAAGATCCCACTGGCTGTGGCGATGCCTATCGTGCTGGCTTACTCTATGGCTTAATGAATAATATGGATTGGCAAACAACTGGTCGCATTGCCTCCCTCATGGGTGCAATAAAAATCGGCCATGCTGGCACACAAAATCACCGTTTCAGCAAAGATGAATTTTATGCGCGCTACAAAGAAATTTTTGATAGCTCACTTGATTAGGGAGATATTATGGCTCTGGTTTATGGATAATCGGCTTAACATAAAAAGGCTTTGAAAACGTTATTGGAAGCCCAGCACAGTTGACCTTCTTGCTCGGCTCTCAATAACAGTACAACATTACACCGTACGCATTTTCTCGATCATGGTATGCAAAATTGGTGTAAGAATAACTTCCATCGCCATGCCCATCTTGCCGCCCGGTACAACCAGCGTATTCGCACGGGACATGAAGGAGTCTTGGATCATATTCATTAAATAAGGGAAGTCTTGCGTTTTAGGCTCGCGAAAACGTATGACAACAAAACTCTCATCTGGCGTTGGAATATCACGCGCGATAAAGGGATTAGACGTATCAACAACCGGCACCCGCTGAAAATTAATATCCGTGCGTGAAAACTGCGGTGTCACCGTATGCACATAATCATTCATGCGGCGTAAAATGGTATCGGTTACCGCATCAACAGAGTAACCGCGTTGGGCGCAGTCGCGATGGATTTTTTGAATCCACTCAAGGTTAACAATCGGCACAACACCAACCAGTAAATCAACCCACTGGGCAACGTTATCATCTGCGTTGACAACACCACCGTGCAAACCTTCATAAAAAAGCAGGTCAGAACCTTTGTCTAATGCTTGCCACTTTGTGAACGTACCGGGCTCTTGACCATAAGGCTCAGCTTCTTCTTCATTATGTAAATAGTAGCGACGCTCGCCAGTACCCGTTTCACCGTACGCCTTAAACAGCTCTTCAAGCTTACCGAATAAGTTAGCCTCAGGGCCAAAATGGCTAATATTGCCACCTGCATCCTGCGCCTTGGCGATTTCTGCCTTCATCGCAACCCGGTCGAAACGGTGAAAACTGTCACCTTCGACTACAGCAGGGGTAATCCCCTCGCGACGGAAAATATGCTCAAAAGCAATTTTAACAGTAGTGGTGCCAGCACCAGACGAGCCAGTTACGGCGATCACAGGGTGTTTTACAGACATTGTATCTCTCCAAATTATGAGTAAAAATAAATCAGCATGGGGCGGCGATATTTCAAGCCGTCACGAAAAATTTCGGGTGCGTATATGCGCAGCGAATTTAGTAATTATTCTGGCCGTGCGCAATGCGCCCCAAGAGCCTGCCCCCGTGTCAAGCACGGGGCAGGCTCCACGAGAAGGCGTGGGGGGCACGTTGCAATAACGAGCTATTATACTAAAGCAGCAATCATGCTGCGAGGCGTCTTATCAAATGTAAGCCCCCGGAAACCAAAGGCGACAAAAACCATGTACTGTTGCAACCCTCAACCTGCCTTCAGGATACTACGTGCCCTAGGGGTACAAAGCCTATTTCTCAGTTTCGTTAAAACGCTAATGTTTTGCCTTACCATCGCTCTTGGCGCCTGCACTACTACCCAAAAAAATACTCAAGATATTGATTTTAATAGGGTTTACTCCGTAGACGACACAAAACCAGGGTTGCTCGCCAAATATGCGCCAATACTTCGCATCGAAAACAGCGACCGACAATTCAATAAAGTCGGTACGGTCACAGCACGTAGAGATAAAAATAACAAAGAGCTCATCGAAATCGACACTCGCCGAGCAACATTATATGGTGAGCAAACAAGCTTCGAGGGGCAACACGGCCATTATACCAATTTGATCTACCGCTTTCATTTTAGTCATGTGCCGTTTCGTGCATGGCCATTTAGCCTCACCTACGGTCGTAACGTTGGACTTTTTGTCATTATCACACTCAATCAAGACGAACAGCCGGTTTTGATTAGCACTGTTCATAGCTGCGGCTGCTATCTAGCGTTTATACCAACCGATCAGTTGATAGAGTCAGCTTTGCCAAAGGGCTGGTCAAATAGTAGTCAGGCCGTATTTGGTGAAAAACTTCCTGGATTAATAACACTCCATAACAAAAACTCTCGCTTTATCATTGATTTACGAAGCGAAAGCCACCGAATTCATAATGTCTCTGTCTCCCCACCAATGAACTCATCATCTGATATAGAGATTATGCCGATGCGTCTTGCTGCTATCGAAGAATTGCGCTCTTTGCCCATTGGCGAGCAAACAACATCGCTATTTTCACAGCAAGGCTCACGTAAAGGTTATGTCAAGGACTCGCACAAACCCTTCGAGGCATTACTCATGAGCTGGTGGGCCTTTGACCGACGAATTGGCGTCGATAAAGACTATGGTGACCCTGAAAAAACCGGTACTATCTTCTATACCAGCCTAAAACCCTGGAAGCGGAAAGCCTCCAATATGTGGCCGTTCACCGACTTCCTCGAGTTTTGGGGCTGGTCTTTATAGGGAGTCTCTTGATCAGTCCATGGAACACGATCTTGTGCCTAAAATCTCGCTGTCCCAGAATTAATCAAGAGGCCCCATCATTGGAATACTGGCAAAACTCCCAAGGCAATTCGTGACAAGCCAAAAACCAAGCGAGGGCTCGCCATCCTGGTGAGCAATGCAGACTAACTATGGATGGTAGCCTGCTTGACCCTGTGTTCAACTGGATCACAGCCCATCCTCACTGGGCATATTTAATCGTCGCGCTGATTGCTTTTGGCGAGTCACTGGCTATTGTTGGCCTGATCGTACCCGGCGCTTTGCTGCTATTTGGCGTCGGCGCGCTCATTGGTAGCGGTGAGCTTGCGCTATGGCCAACATTAATCGCAGCCGCCGTCGGCGCCATACTTGGCGATGGTATTAGCTTTTGGCTCGGCTATCACTTTCGTGACCAATTAGCTAACTTGTGGCCCTTCAATCGTTTTCCCAAGCTTATGGCAAAGGGAATAACTTTCTTTAAACACCACGGTGGCAAAAGTATTTTGTTCGGCCGTTTTATCGGCCCGGTGCGGCCGATTATTCCCGCTGTTGCTGGCATGATGCGTATGTCAGTGCCTAAGTACATTAGCATCAATCTGCTCTCGGCGATGGCTTGGGCACCAGCCTATTTATTACCGGCTGCCTTTCTCGTTGGCTATGCCAAGGACGAAGTAGCCGCGGTGACAACAAACCTTATCATCACGCTACTGCTTACTATTGCTCTGGTCTGGCTAGTGTTTATAATTTTACGATTTTGTTTGACAAAAAAACCTGTCGTCACTGTCGTTGGCTTGGTCGCTCTGATGCTCATCGCATACATCAAGTTGCCAACAGCGCTACATTCTGCCGCAACGATTACAAGCCAGTGGCAAACTGTCAGGCCTGCGGCTGCGTTACAAGAATACGGTTGGTCACCCGCCAGCCGCTTTAGTGTGAAATCGATGGTTCAATGGTTCGACCCAAAAATCGACAATCATCTCCTGCCAGTTGCCTACAACGCGTGTGCAGAACTTGAGCCCGCCACACATTGGTCACATCCAAGCAGTATCAATAATTATTTTATACGCTGGTGTTTAAGCTCAGACGTCCGCAATAGACAATCCATCGGCTACGGAAAATTTATCGGCTATCGAGTTATTACTGTTTTCTCTTTATTTCGCTTGCCCGTGCAAGACCACACTATTGAACAACTGGCAAATCAACTGCACGAATTATTTTTGCTCACTGACCAACCCTACCATTGGCAAAATACCAATAGTGGCAGGGAGTTAATACTTGAAGACCCCTGATGTATCTGACTTGCTTACTGTTGTGCTAAGTCGCTAACAATACGCTCACG
>CAYUKF010000023.1:13930-15535 GCA_964445215.1 uncultured Thiotrichales bacterium | reverse complement strand
ACAAACTCGGCAATGATTTGAAAAATCTTCCAGCTTTCCCGATGTAACATGGCATCATTAATGGGCTGCAAGCGAAAATCAGCAGCCTTGGTTTTATCGTCCATCAGAAAACCACCTCAACATATCGACACAAGTCGTTTTATCATACACATAACATCAGTGCTGTTTTAAATATAGCGGCGATCTAATATGAAAAAATAGAGGGAGGAGAGAAGGAATAAGTGTACGCCACCTACTCGGTAGCGTACACAGGGGGATACCTACCACCCCAAGACTCGGTTTTGCCCCCCTTGAGGGGGAGTACTTCCTCAGGAATGCTACCGCATTCTCTCAGAGCCTGCCCCCGTGTCAAGCACGGGGCAGGCTCCGCGGAAGCGTGGGGCGCAATAAGTTCAACTTAATGTTGTGGTTTACCCAAAGTTGCCTGATAACCCTCTATGAATACCCAACCGGTTTTCTCAGCAGGTGTATGGCAACCCTGGCAACTTTCTTCAAAACTGGTGGCAACATTCTTTGTTGGATCATCAGTTTTGAACATCGACCAGCCCCAACCCTTGGCCCAAAGTGGATTCTTGGGGAAACGATTCGTACTGTCTTTGATCATGACAAACCACAAACGGATATCGCTGTTCGGATAGCTAACATTGGCACCGGTTGGGTAGTCGCCGGAGTCATGCTTACGCAACTCTTTAACTAAGGTTGCGCCATCAGGAAACTCACCGGTTCTACGATAGACTTCTACGGTCTCCGCTTCGGTGTAAACATCGTGAAAACCGCTGACATCGCCTTCTGGTACAAACCACGAGCCCAGATGAACCATGGTTTTACGTGGGTCTTCCGGTAAATAAATATTACCTTTGTCATCAACATACTTGGAAAACGACGTGTCGATAGCAAATACCGGGCTTGCCGACAAGGCCAATAATAAAGATAAGCCCATTAATTTCGTGCGCTTGAAAACCATTTTATACTCTCCTCTTTTAATCCAATCATGTGTCTGCCTCTTAATGATGCACACCCTGAGTGACTGTAGGAGCTACGATAGCGCGGCCGATTCAAATACCCCATGGCTAGAACACTGTTTTTCTTGTCCAATCGTCCAAGATTAGTGAAAATAGCGTTATGCCTACCACTGAAATCGACATTCTAAGCCAGGTATTGCGCTCTATTCGTCTGCGCGGGAGTATCTTTTTTTGCTCCAAGCTCTCTGCGCCCTGGGGTATGACACTGACCACAACAGCGCATCCGCGTTTTCATATCGTGCTTGAAGGCAGCTGCTGGCTACAGGCAGACGATATGCCAAAGCCAGTACAGATGCATGCAGGTGACTTTGTACTATTAACCCACGGCAGTGCCCACTGGATTGCCGATAACCCCGACAGCGACCGTATTGCCAGCGAAACTGCTGCCGCTGCATACGAAAAGGGTGAACCTTTATTTAGCGGTAACAAAACCAGCACACGTTTACTATGTGGGCGCTTCCACTTTGACACACGTAGCCAGCACCCACTCATCACAACATTACCCGCCAATGTTCGTATGACCCATGTTGGCACAACAGAACGCCACTGGCTTTACCAAACCGCTCTGTTACTTGACGACGAG
>CAYUKF010000023.1:9958-13830 GCA_964445215.1 uncultured Thiotrichales bacterium | reverse complement strand
GTCGTTTTCAACAAAAAATAGGCCTTGCGCCTATTGCCTATCTCACCCTGTGGCGCATGGAAAATGCATTGTGCCTGCTGCGCGACACACCCTTGTCACTGGCACAAATTGCCGATCACTTGGGTTATTCTAGCGATATGGCCTTATCCAAAGCCTTTAAACGCTTTTACGGTGAGACACCGGGCGCAGTACGTAAAGCCATGCGTAATGAATTTTTACTCATGCAATAATTCAAACATTTTTTGATAATCAGGACATTCCCTTAATGAGTACGCCTTCCAATAAACCGCTGATACTGGTTGATGGCTCTTCCTATCTTTACCGAGCCTTTCATGCGCTGCCACCCTTAACCAATTCACATGGTGAGCCAACCGGCACGGTCTTTGGCTGCATTAATATGATTAAGCGTTTACTGGAGGACTATCAGCCTGAGCATATCGCCGTGATTTTCGATGCCAAGGGCAAGACCTTTCGTGACGATCTTTATGCCGAGTACAAAGCCCATCGGCCACCGATGCCAGATGAGCTGCGCGTTCAGATTGAGCCAATACATGCCTGGGTCAAAGCCATGGGCTTGCCCCTGCTTAGCATCGAAGGTGTTGAGGCCGACGACGTCATTGGCACACTGGCACGGCAAGCAAGCAAGCTCGGCATAAGAACAGTTATTTCAACCGGCGACAAAGATCTTGCCCAATTAGTCGATGAGCATGTCACTTTGATTAACACCATGACCAATAAAATCATGGACCGCCCAGCTGTGAAACAAAAATTTGGCGTTGCGCCAGAACGAATCATCGATTACCTGGCACTGGTCGGCGACAGTGCCGACAATATTCCAGGCGTGCCCAGCGTCGGCCCTAAAACCGCAGCAAAATGGCTCAATGAATACGGTTCATTGAGTGATGTCATTACTAACGCCGCTGCCGTCAAAGGAAAGGTCGGCGAGAAATTGCGGGCCAACCTTGATCAGTTAGCCTTGTCCCGCACGCTAGTAACATTAAAGTGTGATGTCGAACTCGATGTGACACCAATTACTTTGAATATTGAACCGGCCAACATTTCTCAGCTAAGAAAAATATACCAGCGCATGGAATTTAAGCGCATGCTAAAAGAGGCGATTGAACAAGAGCAAGGTGGAAAAAGTGACATAGAAAACAGCGGCACACTCAACACTAAAGACGCACAATCTGTCAATCAAGCCGAGAAAGTCAAAACTAACTACCACACACTATTTAAAATGGCTGAACTAACACATTGGCTAAAGCGTTTGCAAGACTCAGAGCTATTCGCCTTTGATCTTGAAACTACGTCACTACAATATATGAAGGCGGAAATTGTTGGCCTATCATTTGCCATTGACGTTGGTGAAGCTGTCTATATTCCATTAGCCCATAGTTATGAAGATGCTCCGCAGCAATTAGATCGCGATGAAGTTTTGGCTATGTTTAAACCGCTGCTAGAAAACCCTAATTGTTTAAAGGTAGGGCAACATATTAAATACGATATGAATGTACTGGGCAACTACGGTATCCGCTTACGTGGTATCGCCTTTGACACCATGCTGGAATCCTATGTACTTAACAGCACCGGCACCCGTCACGACATGGCTTCGCTCGCACTAAAGTATCTTGGTCGCAATACAGTACATTTTGAAGACATTGCCGGCAAAGGCGCAAAACAAATCACCTTTGATAAAATTGACATTGCCATTGCAGCACATTATGCCGCCGAAGATGCCGATATTACCTTAAGACTGCACCAAGCTTTATGGCCCAAGCTACAAAAAGAAAAAGCGCTAAGCAAACTATTGCGTGATATGGAAATACCCCTTATCTCAATCTTGTCAGATATCGAACGCTATGGTGTCCACATCGACGCCGACATGCTTCAACAACAAAGCAAAGAAATTGCCAGAGAATTAGAGAAAATTATCGGCACAGCAGAAGAGTTGGCTGGGCAAGTCTTTAATCTCGATTCACCCAAACAAATTCAAGAGATATTATTTGCCAAGTTGAACTTGCCCATTTTGAAGAAAACGCCTAAAGGACAACCGTCTACTGCCGAGAATGTATTACAGGAACTGGCTTTAGACTACCCCTTACCAGAACTAATATTACGTTACCGCAGCTTAGCAAAGCTGCGGTCGACCTATACCGACAGCTTGCCGCAACAAATTAACGTAACTACCCAGCGGGTGCATACCTCCTATCATCAGGCCGTTACTGCAACAGGGCGTTTGTCGTCTAGCACCCCTAACTTGCAAAACATACCGATAAGAAGCGAGGAAGGCAGACGTGTTCGCCAGGCCTTTGTCGCACCGAATGAAGACACCGTTATCGTTGCTGCTGACTATTCACAAATTGAATTACGACTTATGGCACATTTGTCTGGCGATCTAAACTTACTCAAAGCATTCCAGCAAGGGATCGATATACACAGCTCAACTGCTGCTGAAATTTTTGGCGTGGCCGTAGAAAATGTTGATGCTGAGCAACGGCGGCGCGCTAAAGCTGTTAATTTTGGCCTTATTTACGGCATGTCGGCCTTTGGTTTAGGCCAACAATTAGGCGTCGGCCGTAACCAGGCGCAAGAATATATTGATCTTTACTTTCAGCGTTACCCAAAAGCGAAGGAATTTATGGACGCAACACGAAAACTTGCGCGTGAAAAAGGCTATGTTGAAACACTATTCGGTCGTCGCTTATATCTGGCTGACATCAAATCACCTAATGCACAACGACGCCAATACGCTGAACGCGCGGCAATTAACGCGCCCATGCAAGGCAGTGCGGCAGACATTATTAAGCGTGCGATGATCAAGGTCGATGCTTGGACTAATGATGGATCAGATTCTGCAGGGAGCACAAGGATGATTATGCAAGTTCATGATGAGTTGGTATTTGAGGTGGCAAAAAGCCAGCTCGAAACCGCCAAAGAACAGATTCGGCACTGCATGATTCATGCAGCGGATCTAAGCGTACCCCTAGAAGTGAGCATTGGTACTGGTATCAACTGGGATCAAGCACATTAAGGAGTGTTCGATCTAAAATATTGCCCACGAAAGGGAACTTATTAAGTTTGGCAGCATCATAAAGAACGTAGCACTTACCACTTTTATCCTCCTAAACAGTGGCAAAGATATCCTGGCATCCCCAGCTGGGATTATTTTCCCCCGGTTTTCTCCTCCCTTAGATTAACCGGGGTTTTTTATTTTCTCTTTCTCATTCGTCATTCAACAGCCAGCCGTCAAGTTGCGTAATGGCTTCGGTAAGACCCGTTTTTTTAAGTGATGAAAACAACTGAAGGCTGACCAACTCTACTGGCAAAGATTTTTCGCTTGCCAAAACCTCCACACCCCGCTGCGCCTTCAAGCTAGCCGCCGACGCTGCACCACGGCTAAGCTTGTCTGCTTTCGATAACAAAATATGAACCGGCAAATTGAGCGACAAACAATACGTCAGCATATGCTGATCACCCTCACCAAGCGGTCGCCGAATATCTGTAATAAGTACCACGCCCTTTAGCGACTGACGCGCCTGAAAATAATCCGACATCAGCTTATCCCATTGCTTGCGCACTGACGCGGCGGCTTTGGCATAACCATAACCCGGCAAATCAACCAAACGTATCGGCGCTCGTCGCGTCACGTCAAGCTCAAAAAAATTAATTTGCTGAGTACGACCAGGCGCTTTGCTAACGCGGGCAAGACTACGTTGGTCGGCTATTGTATTCAGTGCACTTGATTTGCCGGCATTGGAACGGCCGACAAAAGCGGCCTCACTACCGACATCATCAGGGAATTGGCTTGCACCGGCAGCGCCCAATATAAATTTCGCGCGTCGGTATAATGAGTTATTGCTTGTCACAGTTTA
>CAYUKF010000023.1:0-9858 GCA_964445215.1 uncultured Thiotrichales bacterium | reverse complement strand
CGCCCAATATAAATTTCGCGCGTCGGTATAATGAGTTATTGCTTGTCACAGTTTAGGCAGCCTCTGGTTGTTATTCTATGAGAATTGCTGTGGACTATCGCCTACTTTAAAAGATAGCAATGGCTACTGAACGCAGGTGATACAGCAGAGTCATAGTAAACATTAATCAAGAAATTAATAGCGGGTTCAGCTATATCAAGGCATATTGCACTCCAAGTGCTCGGGTTTGCGCTCCACTTGAGGGGTATACATGGTACCCCATTGCCTTATAGCGCTAAACCTCTTACCCTGGAATTAAACACCAGGACAAGGAAATCTCTAATATACTTAGGCAAGCATTAGCCAGAAATTACCAATACAAACAGGACAAAAATATGAAGTTACAACACCGGGGTTTTATTTTTCACTGTTTTTTTGTTTTTCTCGGCAGCCTGTTACTGACAATGGATACGGCAATAGCCGCAGAGACCCACTATGAGGCTGGTAAAACCTATAGCGTCATTACGCCACAGCAAGCTAGACTCAGCGACTCAAACAAGGTCGAAGTGCTCGAAGTATTCTGGTATGGCTGTCCACATTGCTATCGGTTCCAGCCTTATGTCAAACGCTGGCTCAAAGAAAATGCCAACAATATTAGCTATATCCGCCTCCCTGCTGTGCTTAATAAAAGCTGGGCAATACATACTCGCGCCTATTACACCGCAGAAGCTTTAGGCGTCTTGGAAGAAATTCACGACCCGCTGTTTGATGCCATTCACAAACATCGTCGTTCGCTAAATAGTGATGAAACACTGATGGCATTTTTTGAAGAATTTGGTGTTAATAATAAAGATTTTCGTAAAGTCTTCTATTCCTTTTCTGTCACCGGCAAAGTCAAACAGGCTGAGGAACTGACACGACGCTATCAAGTTCGCGGTACGCCGGCCGTCATCATAGATAATCAGTATTACACGGGGCCAAAACAGGCCGGGGGTAGCTTCGAAGAACTCATTAACGTCGTCGATTTTCTCGTCACTAAAACCAATAACGAAAATAACTAGCGTGCTGGGGAATAATACCCCACGACAAACAAGGGAGTAACAATGAAGGCCGTTGAATTATTTGTTCAATGCCTGGAAAACGAAGGGGTTGAGTATATCTTTGGCATCCCCGGCGAAGAAAACCTCGACCTGATGGATGCCCTGTTAGACTCGCCCATTAAATTTATTACAGTGCGCCACGAACAAGGCGCGGCATTTATGGCCGATGTTTATGGCCGCCTGACCGGCCGTACCGGCGTCTGTCTCTCCACTTTGGGCCCCGGCGCTACCAATCTTATTACTGGTGTCGCCGATGCCAACATGGATTACGCGCCAGTCGTCGCCATCGCAGGCCAGGCAGGAACCAATCGCCTACACAAAGAATCACATCAGGTGCTCGACTTACAAGCGGTGTTTAAACCACTGACTAAATATTCCGTGCGGATTTTAACACCGAATGTCATCAGCGAAATCATACGCAAGGCCTTTAAGCTGGCACAAACCGAAAAGCCTGGCGCCTGCTTTATCGAATTTCCTGAAAACCTCGCACCAATGCCGATCGAAGATACGCCATTAACAGTGCAACAGCCTAGCGCACCAGAGCCTTCACAAGAACGTATCGTCGCTGCGGCTAACACTATTTCTGCAGCCAAACACCCCATTATTCTCGCCGGCAATGGCGTCGTTAGAGAAAATGCCTGGGCACAACTGGCAAACTTCGCGCACAAACTTAACATCCCCGTCACCAATACCTTTATGGCCAAAGGCGTGATTCCCTTTAAGCACCCCATGGCACTAGGCACTGCTGGCTTACAAACCTACGATTATCTCAACCTGGGTTTTGACCAAGCTGATGTGATTATTTGTATTGGCTATGATTTAGTCGAATATCACCCGCATTTATGGCACCCGACCAAAGACCGAAAAATTGTTCATATCGACATGTCACCTACCGAAGTTGATGCCCATTACATTGTCGATGTCGGCGTTAATGGCGACATTAAATTGAGTCTTGATCGTATTGCTGAAATTGCTACACCACACAGCGGCCAGCAATTTGGCCATCTACGTCGCACGCTTACCAAAGAAATGAACGAATACAGTAAAGATGGTGGCTTCCCTATCAAACCACAAAAAATTATCTGGGATCTACGTACTGCCATGGCTCTTGATGACATCGTTATCTGCGATGTTGGCGCCCATAAAATGTGGATGGCGCGCATGTTCCGTTGCGAACACCCCAACACCTGTATTATTTCCAACGGCTTTGCCAGCATGGGTATCGCTGTGCCGGGCGCTGTTGCTGCCAAACTAATTTATCCCAAAAAACGCATCGTTGCCGTTACCGGTGATGCCGGTTTTATGATGAACTCGCAAGAAATTGAGACCGCCATGCGCCTCAACGCCCCCATTGTTATATTAATCTGGAATGATGCCAGCTACGGTCTTATCGAGTGGAAACAGAAAAACCAATTTGGCCGCACTTCTAACGTCCACTTTAATAATCCTGATTTTGTTAAATATGCAGAATCTTTTGGCGCCAAAGGCTACCGTATTGAGCAAGCAGAAGATTTATTGCCTACCCTAGAAAAAGCCTTATCTGATGAGGTTGTATCAATCATTGATTGTCCCGTCGACTATAGCGAGAACCTCAAGCTCACCGAAAAACTTGGGGCGCTAGTATGTCCAACCTGAACACAATACATGCGCCCAATGAAGAACCTACCATGCTGCGCGAATTAAATTTACTCAGTTATAATATTCAAGTTGCTACAGGGGCGAATCGCTTTCGTCATTACCTAACCAGAAGTTGGCGACACGTCTTACCCCATCCTAATAGTTTTAGCAATCTAAATACAATTGCTAAAACAATAACACCTTATGACATAGTCGCCTTGCAAGAAGCCGATGCAGGCAGTATACGCAGCGCACACACTAACCAAACCGAATATATTGCTAAACAGGCAAACTTCCCTTATTGGTGGCATCAAAGTAACCGCCAGATAGGGCGTTTTGCTCATCATAGCAATGGCATGTTAAGTAAGCTAAAACCCATCGACGTGCGTGAACACAAACTGCCAGGCCGTATCCCGGGTCGGGGCGCTATGGTCGCGCGCTACGGTAATGAAGAAGACCATATCACTATCGTAGTTTTACATCTCGCCTTAAGTCGCCAGGCACGCATGATACAACTTAGTTTTATTGCTGAGTTAATAGAAGAGGAATCACACGTTGCTGTGATGGGCGATTTTAACTGCACTGGCCAAAGTCATGAGATACATCGCTTTGCCGAAAGAGCCGAGCTAGTCATGCCAGATAAACGTTATAATACTTTCCCAAGCTGGAAACCAATGCGAAACATCGATCACATCTTGTTGTCGCCATCACTTAAAGTAAAGAAAATGAGCGTATTGCCAGAAAGTGCATCTGATCACTTACCCATAGCCGTCAACATTAATTTACCCTTTTTATTAACTGCCTAGGAGGTGTTAGCAATTGCCTTCGTTGGTGTGATTCTGAGGCACTATCGTGCTGGCACCAACAGTAGGCGCTTTAGGCGAGACGCGGTGAGGCGTAATAGTCGTTCTATTGCGCCCTGAGGGAATCCGATAGCATTCCTGAGGAAGTACCCTTGGAGTGCAACGAACCGCAACGCCGCCAGCGCGGAAAAGGACCAGCATCTCGCCACGAACGGTAATTGTTAACACCCCCAAGCACTATCAAATAAATAACTTATCATTTCACAGGCGATAAGGAGCACTGGCCGCGATCAGGATTAGGCTTAACGGCTCTTTTTAATAATTCGCTGAGCCGATCTGCACCGCCAATATATTCACCTTCTATCCATATCTGCGGCACAGTAATTGGGGTTTTAGACCCAATAATTGGTTTAACCCTGGCTAGCATTTCGTAGAGCCCGCGCGGCTCTTTCACCACATCGTGGTAACGGTATTTGATATCCGCCTCTTGAAGATATTGTTTGGCGCGCTGGCAATGTGGGCAACTGGCTTTACCAAACAAGTGATTGCCTTCAATTTTTTTCTTTCGTGCATAGGTGTCGACAACAGCTTGTGTTAATACACCACGATTGAGTGCTGCACCCTGACTCACAAGCTTACCATCGACTAATACAATCGGCGCGTGCCAACCACCTTTCAGTATCGGCTTCCACCATTGCGCCAACCAGTCTCTCATCTCGACTTCGACACTAATGCCGCTTAGCTCATTCTCAATGGTGTCGGCAATCACATCTTTGGTGAGCGAGCATTCACCACAGGGTATTGTTATTTTGAACGGGCCCCAGGCACCGGCCCAACGGTATACTGTAATATTGACATCTGCCATAACAAGTTTCACCATTAGAGTGGTGATTTTAATCCTAGAATATAAAGTTCAAATTCTGTTAACAGTTACTTTACGAAAGTATCAAAAACATTGATCATCGCATAGATCGCTACAATGTGAAAACACTAGAAATTATGTCTCGCTAATTAAAAAAGCTCTAAAACAAGTCATGATTGAGCTATAGGGATATTGAAATGAAAATCTATTTTGCAACGAATCGACGCCCAAGCCCACTCACTAAGCCAAAAAATTTCGGCCGGGAATTTAACCCTGATGGTGCTTCTGTTATTAGGTTTGGCTATGCAGTGGTTAAAGGAAATAAGGTTGCACCTGAAAAACTATTTCCCAATAAAAGTGGCTACTCTTTAGATTTAGACAAATCTAGACTCGGCAGCCAAAAAACATTCAATCAAGCGCGTAAAACAATGAAAACAAGATGTAAAGACACGTTGATTTTCATTCATGGCTATAACGTAAGCTTCAAAAATGCACTGAAAACCGCCGCACAAATTGCAAAAAACTTACAAGCCGTCAAACACAGCAACGGAGTCGATGTTGCACTATTTTCCTAGCCATCTGATGGCTCGATGAAACCATTTCTCGCTTATGCCAGCGACCGCAGAGACGCAGCCACTTCTGGCCCCGCAGTAGCAAGAAGCTTGCTCATGTTTTATCAATTTTTAACCAATATCTTGAAAGAAGAAGAATGCAACCAGCACGTTCATCTCATGTGTCATAGCATGGGTAACTATGTGCTGCGTCATGCCTTGCAAGAATTCATCCGCCAATCGTCCGAACGTATACCACGATTATTTGATCAGATATTTCTTATGGCACCCGACGAAGATGACGATGCATTCGAGCACAAACATAAACTACTACTGCCAAAATTAAGCCGCAGAGTAAACGTATACTTCAACCGTAATGACAGAGCTATGTCTATTAGTGATTTCACCAAGTCGAATCCCGAACGCTTAGGCGATGACGAGCCACGCCTGCCTTTTCAAATACCATCAAAAATTGTTCAAATCGACTGCACCAGTGTCGTACGAGGCATAGTCGAACACAACTATTATAAAGACACAGCAAAAGTTGTTGCCGATATCATAGCCACATTAGACGGAGCCGAGCCTGAAGAGATACCTAATCGAAAATTTATCGAAGATAAAAATCGTTATCGACTCATTTAACCCTGTTTAACAAAAAATAGGGGGCTGGCATAGATGTTTAAAACATTTATGTTGGTACCATGAAGCTAAAACATCGCTTTGAAGAACATCCATTGATCCCGTGTGTGTCCAATCTATAAACATATAAAGAAATTAATTTTCTCAGCCTCACCTTTATAAAATTTGTTTGTTTATAACGCTCAATGCAGGCATTAATTCATATAGATATCTATTAATTCATAGAGCTGTGACCTATTTCACAACTTTAATAGTATTTTTATATCAGAGTTTGGAACCTGAAATAACTTTTATTTAGAAATTCATTCAATGAAAAAATCTAGGCTATTTATCACATTATTTCTTAATCAAACACTTGGAGGTTTCCAGTGATACGAGCAAGTGCCATAGCATTATTTTATACGCTAGGAATTACTGCTTGTGGTGGTGGCAGTGGCGGCAATAATGCGCCCAACGGAATACCGCCAGACCCCTCGTTAGCAACTTTTATAGCAACCGAAGAAGAGGCCTCACGCTTTCTTGCCCGAGCAAGTTTTGGTGGCTCAACACAGAACATTCAAAACCTTGTGGGCGGCGATGCGGCCGAATGGTTGAATATAGAATTTAACAGATCACCAACCCTATATCTTAATAGAGTGCTACAGACACGAGATTCCGACGGTGATTTTCCCTCACGGGCACCATCCGATTTATATTGGCAAGCAACCATTGGCAGTAATGATCAACTACGCCAACGCATGGTGTTTGCCTTGTCGCAAATCCTGGTCATATCACACGATGTCAACAATAGAGAAGACAGTTTTGCCGCCTATATGGACGTGTTATCTCGCAACGCATTTGGCAACTACCGCGATCTGCTGGAAGAAGTTACCTACTCGCCCATCATGGCAGAATCTTTAACCTATTTACGCAATCGCAAAGGCAACCCAAACACCGGTCGCATGCCGGATGAAAACTACGCTCGAGAAGTGATGCAACTGATGTCAATCGGTCTCCTTGAGCTAAACCCAGACGCTACGCTGAGACTAGACACCAACGGTATGCCAATTGAAACGTATTCTATCGACGATGTTGTCGGTCTGGCGCGTGTCTTTACCGGACTCAGTTTTGATGGTGGGCAAAGCTTCTTCCAACGCCCGGGAGTCAACGACCGTTATCGACCATTGATTCTCTTTCCAAACGAACATTCGGCATTAGAAAAATCATTTCTCGGCACCACCATTGCGGCCGAAACCAGTGGCGAAGAAAGCATTGATATGACCTTGGATACCCTCTTTGCCCACCCCAATGTTGCACCGTTTATCTCACGACTACTGATTCAACGATTCACTGCCAGCAGCCCAAACCCTGCCTATGTCGGACGTGCTGCTGCTGCATTTGAATCGGGCCAATTTACAGCGCCCAACGGTCGCGTCTTTGGCACAGGGTTACGCGGTGATCTTGCCGCGACACTGGCTGCGATTTTACTTGATCCGGCATTTTTTTCTGGCGCATCGACACAAAATGATAATTTCATAAAAGTGCGTGAACCGGTGTTGCGCTTTGTCCATTGGGCGCGTGCTTTTGGTATCAATGCCAATGATGTACCCAATGAATCTCGGCTTAATAATACGTCCGATCCAGCACAACGTTTAGGGCAACACCCGTTTCGCGCGCCGTCAGTCTTTAACTTCTACAGCCCAGGCTATATTGCCCCCGGCACCGAGACAGGCCAAAATAATTTGACTGCACCCGAATTTCAAATCGCTAACACCTCGTCGTTAACAGGCTATATCAACTTCATGACCGACTACGTGTTCGACCGCACACCCAGCGGCGGAGCTGAATCATTCACACCCAACTATAGCGCTCAACTTGCCTTGGCCGACAGCCCACAAGCGCTAGTTGACAACCTAGCGCTATTACTCACAGGTAACAGAATGAGCACGATCACACGATCAGAGATTATAAATACCCTAAATGCAACACCTATTCGACAAGGCAGTGAAGATGACGACCGACTCCGTCGCGTTGAAGTTGCCGTGATAATGGCACTGGCTTCACCTGCTTATGCCGTGATTAACTAATTTAGAGAGGCACAGTAATGGCTTATATCAATAGAAGACGTTTTCTCGCTGACACCAGCGCCTTAGGGTTTGCCTCTAGCATGGGTCTGCTAAGCGGTATGACCACTTCTCAAAGCTTTGCCGCAGACACCACAGGCTACAAAGCATTGGTGTGTCTATTTTTATTTGGCGGCATGGATCATGGCGACACGATTCTGCCTTTTGACCTAACCTCTTATAATCAACTGAACACCACGCGTGATGGCTTATTTAATGCCTATGGCGTTGGCAGTGGCACCTCGTCACGTGATAGGGCGAACCTGCTCCAGCTATTACCTATCGGCGATACTACACCACTGGGCGACCGTGATTTCGCATTGCCAACGCAGCTTGGGCCATTGAATACCCTATTTAATGACGGCGATCTAGCGATAGTCGGCAGTGTTGGGCCACTCATTCAGCCGACTACGCGCGCAGAGTTTGAAGCGCGTAGCGTGCCATTACCAACTCGCCTATTTTCACACAATGACCAACAATCAACCTGGCAGGCATTAGGCGCGGAAGGCGCCGTTTTCGGTTGGGGAGGACGCTTTATCGACGCCGCGCGCGCCGCCAATGTCAACCTCAATAGTAGATTCGCCGCCATCACTTCTGGCTCCAACAGCGTATTTCTTTCAGGCCAAAATGTGCAGCCCTATAGCGTCCCTGCCGGTGGTCCACGTAGAATAAACGTCGTCAATAACAGGTCTGTTATCAGTAGCAATAATGCATTTGATAATACGCGTAGCATGTTATTCGACTTTCTTCGGCGCAATGACACCGGCGCCGGTAGTGCGTTTGCACGTGATGTAGCCGCCTTACAGTCAGAGGGAATTATTAGCGGCAATGATTTTGCCAACGCCTTTGCTAGCGCCAACGTTGACACGGTATTTCCTAACACGAGTTTAGGTAGACAATTAGATTCCGTTGCCAACACCATCAGCATTCGTAATACTGCTCAGCTAACGGGTACAAATAGACAGATATTTTTCGTCGGCATTGGTGGCTTTGATTCACACAGTAATCAAGCGAATAGCCTACCGGGTCGTCATAGTGAAATTGCCGGTGCCGTCTCTGCCTTCCGTGATTCCATGGTCGAGCTTGGCGCGTGGAACGACGTCACCTTGTTCACGGCATCCGACTTCGGTCGAACACTCAATGATAACGGCGATGGCACCGATCACGGTTGGGCTGGACATCATTTTGTTGCTGGCGGTTCTGTACAGGGACAACAAATATTCGGCAATCTACCCTCATCAAATCCAAACTCAACAGAATATACCGCCAGCCGTGGACGCCTCATTCCAACAGTGTCTGTAGAACAATACGCTGCAACACTTGGCAGATGGTTTGGGCTCGACGACGCCGAACTGGATGGCGCCCTACCAAACCTTAGCAATTTTAATAATCGCGATCTCGGGTTTATGGCGTAATTTGAATTATATTTAGATCATAGAAGCTGGGGCGTTCTGCCCCTGCTTTATTGATCTATAACCCCATCGGGGTGGGTTTTAGTATGGTGCGCCCGACAGGAGTCGAACCTGTGACCTTCGGCTTCGGAGGGCAATTTTACCCCTCATACATAACGTTCGATAACAGTAAGTCATTGAGGGTGTTCACGACCAACAAAGATCGATCAACAAAACTCTCTCGGCAAGCACTCGAATTAGTTAAAGACGAACATATAAAAATGAGCCTACAACTTCAAGAAGCCTTTGGCCTAAGAAGGGAAGAGGCAATCAAGTTTACGGCATCGTATGCAGACCGAGGCAATAAACTCGAATTAAAGGGCTCTTGGACAAAAGGTGGTAAACCAAGAGAAATACCCATTCGAACAAACGAACAGAGGGAATTGCTAAATAAGATAAAAAGTCTAACAGGTAATGGTTATCTCATACGCAGCAACCGCAACTACGTATCTACGAACGTCACACAGCAGCAGCGGGGCTTTCAAAAATGCATGGGCTTAGACACGCCTACGCACAGCAACGCTATCAAGATTTGACCGGTTGGAAATCATCTGCAGCAGGCGGCCCCAGAACCAGTTCTCTAAACTCAGAAACCAAGAAAATAGATTGGAATGCCCGACTGACCATTAGTAGAGAATTGGGACACGAGAGAGAACAAATAACCACCGTTTATTTGGGAAGATAAAATGAAGAATTTATATGTATTAGTTCCGATCTGATCTGACATATCACTTGTAAAAGTGAGAGTTACCCG
>CAYUKF010000022.1:0-15674 GCA_964445215.1 uncultured Thiotrichales bacterium | reverse complement strand
TGGTGATGACCACATCAATAACACACCACGCCAGATTAATATTCTAAAGGCCTTGCATGCCGACGTACCGCACTATGCGCACTTGCCAATGATCTTGGGTGATGATGGCAAACGTCTTTCTAAACGCCATGGCGCAGTCAGCGTTATGCAATATCGAGATGACGGATATTTACCTCAAGCTTTGCTTAATTATTTAGTACGTCTTGGTTGGTCACATGGCGATCAAGAAGTCTTCTCCAGAGAAGAAATGGTTAAATTATTTGATCTTGCCAGTGTCAGCAAGTCAGCCGCCGCGTTTAATACCAGTAAATTACAATGGTTAAATCAGCATTACATCAAAGCAAGTGATCTTGACGACACGGCTCAACGTTTAGCTTTTCATTTTAAGCAGCAGAGTATTGACATCAGTGCTGGGCCAGCACTGATTGATTTGGTTGCTGCACAGCGCGAGCGTGCGAAAACCCTGGTAGAAATGGCGGAAAATAGCCGCTTCTTTTTTCAGGAATTTGACAGCTATGAAGAAAAGGCCGCTAAGAAAAACCTTAAACCTGTCGTGCAAGAGCCACTACAGGCTTTGCGTGATGCCTTTGCCGCATTGACTGAATGGTCAGGTGAGTCTATTCACAATGCCTTGATTGCCACGGCTGAAAAATACCAACTCAAGCTAGGTAAATTAGCGCAGCCATTGCGTGTTGCAATCAGTGGTTGTGGCGTTTCACCACCGATTGATATTACGGCTAAATTATTGGGTAGAGACACCGTATTGACCCGTTTAGATAGGGCATTAGCGTATATATCAGCACGCGCTGAGCAGGCCTAATCCCAGCACCCCGGCATCCCTTGACAGTAGCCAGTGCTTATCGTAAAGTTGCCCACCTCTTGGGGCCATAGCTCAGCTGGGAGAGCGCTTGCATGGCATGCAAGAGGTCGGCGGTTCGATCCCGCCTGGCTCCACCAGTAGCCCCATCAGAAAACGACTAAAACCAAGTTTAGTCCCCATCGTCTAGAGGCCTAGGACACTGCCCTTTCACGGCGGCAACAGGGGTTCGAATCCCCTTGGGGACGCCACACATAAAAAAGCCCACTAAAGTGAGCTTTTTTATGTGTGGTTTTTTAATAGTATTTGAACCTCATAAAGCAAGGGTTCGACGTAAGTTTTCAGAACAAACTTGCGAACGTCGGAGCGTGTGACGACGGCCCGAAGAGTGAGGTGTGGGAACACCGAATAATCCTCTTGGGGAGGCCGCACGTAGCTCGTCACCCACTCAAACCCGTAGTGTATATAGCAAAAAGTCCCTGAACCGACACAATGTATTTGACCAGAGGTCTTGTAGATTCTTTCCAGCGTTCTTTCAGTATTGACCGAAAGTTTTGCGTGCAGTGTTTTAGCATGCCAGGCACATGAGAGCCAGCCTGGGTTTCAGTAATGCTAGCGAGGGCTGATGGCATCGAATACTTATACTGCAAACGGGTAATTTAATATTCTCAAGGGGCTCGTTACCTCTCAAAGGCATTTATTTTCTTGGGGCTGTCCTAGATAATTAATTCATTATTTTTTTAACCCATTGTTTCAATTGCTTGTGTGTGCCTGTGGCTTTAGGTTCTACCCCAAGGGCACCTGGCAAAACTCTCTATTCCGTTGATGTGATTTTGTTTATCAGTAAACAATTTAGAATGATTAATTCTACAATGTTTGAACTCAGAAACATCCAGCACGTTATACCCCCGCTAACAATCTGAATACACGATATTATCAGGAAAGATTTTCTCTCTGATGATCGGCATCAATATCGTTTTTTATTGCCTAGCTAGTTAAATTAGGAACGAAGGTTAAGGCTATTATGTGCTTTTATAAAACGGTAAGCTGGGTACCAACATCCAGCACCACGTAGGAGCCTAGTGCGATGGTGGCCATGCCGACGGTGGCTTGCAGACTGTTATGCAACCAGGTCAGGCCCTGTGCGGAACGGCGCAGTGGGATGGCGATAATGACCGATAATGCCGCCATGCCGAGCATGGATCCCAGGCCAAACAAGGCGATATAAGCGATGCCGAGGGCAGGGGATCGGATGGTTTCAAGGGTGAGCAGTATGAGTGCCGCAGAACCGGCCATGCCGTGTATCAGACCGATGAATAAGGCTCGAACAGGAAAGCCTTGCGGGTGTTGATGTTGATGCGTAGCTGGGCTGTGGGTTTGCTGACCGGCATGGGAGTGGGCGTGGAAATGTTGCACGCCGCTGTCATGTTTATGGTTATGAAAGTGAATGCGGTCACGAATCAGTCTGCGCATCACATCTAAGCCTAAAATCATCAACATGCAGCCCACGACCAGCTCGAGTTTTAAGGCGAAGGGTTCGGGTATCACCGAGTCCATCACAATGACAATGGAGCCAAATAGGAACAGCGTGACGGTGTGCCCCAAGCCCCAGGCTGCACCTTGTCTTAGGGCGCCACGTAGCGAGTCTGTTCGGGTCGCGAGGGTGGCAATGGCGGCGACGTGATCGGCCTCCAGCGCATGGCGCATGCCGATCAGGAACCCCAGGAATAGCAGGCTGATCATAGGCTCGCTTCGGTCTCGCCAGTGTTCGATTGCACCTGCGCTTTGAGCCAGTCGTACCATTGATCCAGTCCTTCGCCGCTGGTGGCCGATAGGGTGAATACCTTTATGTCGGGATTGACCTGGCGGGCATACTCAATGCTCTTGTCTACATCAAATTTTACGTACGGCAACAGATCGATTTTGTTCAAGATCATAACCTCGGCTGCACGGAACATATGCGGATATTTAATGGGTTTGTCTTCGCCTTCGGTGACGGACAGTATCGCTACCTTGCAGCGTTCGCCCAAATCAAACAGTGCTGGACACACGAGGTTGCCGACGTTTTCAATCATAACGATGGAGTTCATCGGTGGTTGCAAATCTTTCAAACCACGCGCCAGCATGTCGGCTTCGAGATGACAACCGGTGCCGGTATTGATTTGCACCACCTTACAACCCGTTGCTTGAATACGCTCGGCATCGTTGATGGTTTCCTGGTCGCCTTCGATGACGCTGATCGGTAGTTCCGATGATAGGTCGGTAATGGTGCGCTCCAGTAACGTGGTTTTGCCCGATCCTGGAGAACTAACTAAATTTAGAGCCAGGATGTTACGGCCTTCAAACCAGCCACGGTTACGTTCTGCAAGCTTATTGTTTTTGGCGAGAATATCTTGTTCCAGCGAAATGGTGGTGCCATGTGTGTGTGAATGCCCGTGGTCATGTGAATGGTGGTCATGGGTGTGTGGATGTTCATGATCGTGGTCATGGTCGTGAGAATGCTCATGACCATCCTTCTCCATGGTCACGGTTTTGCCACTTTGTAGGTCGGTGACCGTGGCGTGGGCGTTGTCGGAACATCCGCAAGTAGTGCACATTATGCTATCTCCATCTCTTTAATATTAAGTTCTTCACCGGCGATGCAGGTGAGATTTCTCGAGCCACAGCTGCAATGTCCCGCCAGCTGTTTTAATACCATTTGATTGCCGCAGTCGTTGCATTCGGCGCGGCCCTCAATTTCTAGGATCTCCAGTGTTGCGCCATCGAGGACAGTATCTTTGGCGCAGACATCGAAACAAAATCGAATGGCATCTGGCATGATGGCGGATAGTTTGCCTATTTCTAGCAAAACCCGATTCACTTTTTGCGAACCAGCATTTTCGCTGACAATGGCAATGATGTTTTGGGTAATGCCCATCTCATGCATGGCTTGCTACCGCTAGATCAACGCCGGGTAATTCGCCAACCAGCAACGGCGTTGCACGCAGATCACAATGAAAATTATCAGTTGCAGTGGACTGCCATAGTTCATTGGCGAGCTGCTTCTTCGCTTCTGCAAATAACGCCCCGTCATCGTTTTGTTCTTTGTCCGTGCCCAGACGATCCAAGCGATCAGTAAATGACATGGGTACAAAACCTGGTCGCAGGCCGATGATGGCTGTATGTGTGCTGTTGCTCACCCACCAGTGAAATTTCATATCACTGCCGCAAGAGGTTTGTCCGGCGACATCATTGGTTAAGCGAAAATGATTTGTACTCACGCAGTGCGTCACATATTCGATCGCATCTTTTACGCCGGGGCCAGGATGTGCGGAAACAATATAGAGTTGGTTTCGATGCCAAAGACCGTTGGTTGACGACAGAGTTTCGCCAGCAAGTTGCAGTGCCCGAAAGGCAACAGCGACACCGAACCATGATATGCCTTGATGGTAGGCAAGTGCTTGCTGATAGTTCAGTTCCATGATGCCACCCCGATCCGCTATGGTGATGGCATCATCCTGGAAACGAATCTTGTTAGCAGATACATTCATCAGCAAATCCTGGGTAGTTGCTCGCCAACCAACATGTCAACGATGCGTTCACCGCCAAACAAGGTAGACAGAATTACGGTGGATTCCGGTGTGGCCGAGACCTCCGCGATGATGGCGCTATGTTCTCCGGCAGGGTGGGCGCGCATAACTGCCAATAGGTTTTCGGCAGTATCTGCCGGTACGATGGCAACCACCTTGCCTTCATTGGCCAGATACAAAGGATCTAACCCCAGAATCTCACACATGCCGCGCACGTCGTCGCGGATTGGTATGGCCTTTTCGTCGAGACGGATGCAGGTGCTGCTGCCTTGGGCGAACTCATTCAGCACGGTCGCAATGCCACCGCGGGTGACGTCGCGCATGCAATGGATATCGGGGCAGGCGTCCAGCATGGCATGGATGATCGAATTAAGCGGCTGACAGTCTGTCTCGATGGTGTTTTGCAAAGCCATTTCACCGCGCGCATCGACAATCGCGGCACCATGGTCACCGACGTAGCCATTGATTAATACCACGTCGCCGGGTTGGGCTCGGTTTGAGCGGATATTTACACCAGACGGAATAACTCCAACGCCCGCAGTATTGATGAATAATTTGTCCGCAGCACCCCGAGGCACCACCTTGGTATCCCCCGTGACAATCTTTACCCCCGCAAGATCGGCCGTTTCACGCATGGACTGGGCAATGCGCCGCAGATCATCCACTGGCATGCCTTCTTCTATGATCATGCCGCAGGTCAGGTACAACGGGATTGCACCACCCACCGCCAGATCATTGACCGTGCCGGTAACCGACAATTTGCCGATATCGCCGCCCGGGAAAAACAGCGGATCGACCACATAGGAGTCGGTCGTTAAGGCAAGACGGTCACCTATTGCGGTTAATGTACTCAAATCAAATCGAGCCTGGTCTTCCAGTTTGTTCAATTCCTCATTATCAAAGGCGCCGACGAAGACATCATCAATTAAGTCGCGCATAGCCTTGCCACCACTACCGTGCGCCATGGTGATAGTCGCCGCGCGGCATTTTCCGCTACGCTGGCGGATGTTTGTGATGGCAGAACCACTCATACGCTAATCGCCCCTTGCTGCTCGCTCTTCTGTTTCCGCTTGCCGAGCAGTTCATTGAGATTGCCAAAGTTGTAGTAGGCCGCGCAGGCCCCCTCGGTCGATACCATTAATGCGCCCATGGGGGTTTCAGGGCTACACTGGGTGCCAAATACTTTGCATTCCCAAGGGCGGATAACGCCTTTCAAGACCTCACCGCACTGACAAGATTTTGGGTCGGCGATCTTTAAATTAGGTACCGAGAACTTTTCTTCAGCATCGTAGCGAGCATATTCTTTACGCATTTTCACGCCGGAGTGGTCAATTGAACCTAAGCCGCGCCATTCGAAAAATTCACGCAGCTCAAAGACGGTTGATAAGGCGTCCATTCCGGGAGCATTGCCTTCCGCCGGAACAATGCGAGCGTACTGATTTTCGACTTCGGTACGATTTTCGTCGAGTTGTTTCAACAGCATCCAAATGGATTGCAAGATATCCAGTGGTTCGAAACCGGTGACGACCAGGGGTTTATTGTAGGTATCTGCGACAAAATCAAATGGGCGTTCACCCACCACCATGCAGACGTGACCCGGTGCCAGAAACCCATCGATCTGCATGTCGGGGGAATCCAGGATCGCCTTGATGGTGGGGACAGTGGTGATGTGGTTGCAAAACAGGGAGAAATTATTGATGCCATCTTGCTCTGCTTGTAACACCGTTAAGGCAGTGCTGGGCATGGTGGTTTCGAAACCCAGTGCAAAAAAGATGACTTCTTTATCTGGGTTGTTGCGCGCTAGTTCTAAAGAATCCAGCGGTGAGTACACCATGCGAATGTCAGCGCCATCGGCTTTCGCTTGTAATAAACTTTTTTTCGAACCAGGTACACGCATGGCATCGCCAAAGGTGGTGAAGATCACATTGGGTCGCTCAGCCAAAGAAACACAATCGTCCACTCTGCCCATCGGCAATACGCACACTGGGCAACCGGGCCCATGCACGAGTTCAATCGAATCCGGTAACATTTGTTCGATGCCGTAACGAAAAATCGTGTGGGTATGACCGCCACAAAATTCCATCAGCTGAAGTGGCCGCTGTGGAGTGACATCCAGCTTGTTTGTTATCGCTGATATTTCAGCTATCAGCAGCTTGGCTTTATCGGGGTCTCTAAATTCATCAACGTATTTCATGAGTGTGCCTTTCTAAGCTATTGGGTTTTTACGCCAAGTTTGCCGCGCTGATCCGCGAGTAAGGTATGCACCAGATCCCATAAAATATGGTAGGTGGCCACATGAACTTCTTGAATGCGATGGATCGAATCGGTTTCGACCAGCAGACAGTGATCGACCAGGCCGCTGGCTTTCATGTCGCCACCGTTGCCACCGGTGAGCCCAAACGTGGTGATGCCGAGTTGCTTGGCTTTATCAAAGGCGGCCAGTAGATTCTCGGAATTTCCGCTGGTGGAGAAACCGAACAGGCCATCGTTTTTTTGGCCATGAGCCTCAAGTTGTCTGACGAAAATGTGTTTGACGCCAACATCATTGGCCACTGCGCTGATCATGGCGGTATCCATACTTAAATTAATAGCGGGTAACGCAGGTCGTCCGGCAGTAACTGGGTGTTGAAATTCGACCGCAAAATGTGAAGCGTCGCAGCTAGAGCCGCCATTGCCCATGCTCAGCATGCGGCCATGGCACAGGTATACCTGTGCCATGGCTTTTGCCGCGTCGATTACGGCTTGCGCATTGGCCTCAAAGAAGGCTTGTTTAACCGACAAGCTATGCTCGGATTTTTGTTTGACAGACTCGAGTAAGGTAATATTTTCTTGCTCGGCATCTTTTTTGTCGCCATGCAGAAAAGGGTAGAGCTGTTTAAGTTGTGAGGTGGTGTTGCTCATAATGTCATCAGTTTCAGCGCTGCGCCGAGTTTTGCATGGCCATGATTTCAGTTTGTGCTTCGCCGAGTTCAATTAATAGATCCAGGGTCTTTTTCGCTTCCGCTTCATCAATGCGACTCATCGCAAAACCGACATGGATCAATACCCAATCACCGATACAAGAGGCAACGTCGTGTTCCTCATTGACGATGCAGGCAATATTGACCTGACGTTTAACGCCGGACACATCGGCGATCGCGAGTTTTTTCTCGACGCTGGTGATTTCTACAATTTGGCCGGGGATACCTAGGCACATGGCTTGCTCCTGTCGGTCTTGATAATGCGTGCTGCAGCAATGACGGCTTGGCCCAGCGCGATGCCGCCATCGTTCGTGGGTACCTGCTGGTGCGTTAACACGTTGAAATTGTCTTGTTCAAGCTGTGATAAAACTAACTCAAATAAGGTTTTATTTTGAAACACGCCGCCTGATAAGGCGACGGTATGAATGATACGTTCGTCACTGACGGTGGTGAGTTTTTTGATCATGGTGACAATGATCTTTGCCAGCCCTTTATGAAAACGCGCTGCCATCACCGGTTTGGGGGTATTCAGGATCAAGTCACCTAGAACGGCCTGCCACATGGCGAGCGCTTCTATGTAGGGCAGTTGATTGCCCAGTCTTGGAATGGCGAACGGGTAGGCTAGCAATTCATCCTCGTTGAGTAGCGTGTCCTGGTCGACAATGGCTTCGAGTTCGATCGCGGCTTGACCTTCATACGCGGCGGCTTCTCGACAGATGCCGATGGCGGCTGCCACGGCATCGAATAATCGTCCACAAGAGGATGCAAGCGGTGTGTTGGTGCCTTTGGCGAGCATGGCATTAAATGTGCCTAACGGTTTGCTCTGAAAATACTGGATTAAATCCAGTTGCTCGAAGTTCATTTTGAGTTCTGGCCAACCTATTTCGGACATTAGGTGAGCATAGGTATTTCGCCAAGGTTCGCGCATGACCATGGAGCCACCTAACATGGCAATGGGTTTAAAGGTGCCAACCCGTTCGGCAGAGACATAATCGGCAATTAAAAACTCGCCACCCCAGAGAGTGTTATCTTCACCATAACCAAGCCCGTCAAGCGCCACGCCCAGCACGGGTTCGGCGTCCAGTGGATGGCCATTTTCGGCCAGACAAGCGGCAATGTGTGCGTGATGATGTTGCACTATATGGCAATCCAGTTGCTCATCCTCGGCGCGTTGACGGCCCAGTTTGCTGGATAGGTATTCTGGATGTGCGTCTACCACAATGTGTTCGGGGCTGTGTTGAAAAAGATCGGCGTACAAGGCCAGGTTCTTTTGGTAATCGGCATAGGCTGCCGCATTTTCAAGATCGCCCATGTGTTGTGACAAAATGGCTTGGCCATTTTTGATTAGACAGAAGGTGTTTTTTAACTCACCGCCCATCGCCAGCAATGCGGGTACGTCGTTGAAGCCCGGTGGTAGGGGAATGGGAGCGGGCGCATAGCCGCGCGATCGACGCAACAAGCGCGCTTTGTTGCCAATAATGCGGGCGATGGAGTCATCGGTGCGATTAACAATGTCACGGTCATGCCAGAGTACGTAGTCCGCAATGCTGTTGAGTCGATTCTTGATGGCATCATTATCAATAATTTGCGGTTCGTCAGATAGGTTGGCCGATGTTAGAACGATAGGCCGGTTCATGCGTCGCAGCATCAAGTGATGCATCGGTGTGTAAGGCAACATAAAGCCAAGTGTATTAATGCCGGGTGCTACTATGTCCGAAACTGCGATCAGGTCGTTGGCGCGCTGACCTTCTTTTGCACCAAAGGCGCGTTTTTTCCCGGGCGGTGCTTGATCCGTTTTACTGAGGATGACGATGGGCGCCTCAGCACTCGACAGCAGGGTTTCTTCTGCGGCCGTAATGTGTGCGTAACGTCGAATGACCGCCAGATCGCGTGCCATGAGAGCGAAGGATTTGGTGTTGCGTTGTTTGGTATCGCGTAAGCGCTGTACTGCTGCATCATTGGTTGCGTCACAGGCAAGGTGGAAGCCGCCAATGCCCTTGACCGCAACGATCCCGCCATTTTGCAGCACGGTGCAGGCACCATCGACCTCATCCATTTGCGTGAGACTTTCCAGGCACTGGGCATTGCTGTCGATGCGCTCTAATTCAACTGTGGGACCGCAGGTATAACAGGCATTGGGCTGTGCGTGGAAGCGGCGATTGTCCGGAGATGTGTATTCCTTAAGACACTCGTCACATTGCGCGAAGGTTTTCATGCTGGTGTTGGCGCGATCATAGGGGATGGCTTCAACAATTGAAAAACGTGGCCCACAATGGGTGCAATTGGTTAGTGGGTAACGGTAGCGCCGCCCGAGGGGATCAAAAATATCGGTCAAACAGTCGGCGCAGACGGCGGCATCTGGCGTGATATTGGTTTGTACGTTGTTCGATTCGCTGCTCCGAATAGTAAAACTATCGGGTGCGCCATCGACATGAAGAATGGCACGTTGAATGTGATCAATGCGGGCCAGTGGCGGTGTATTTTTTTTTAATTCATCAAGGAAATGATTGATGGCCGTGCTGTCTCCCCACACGTGAATGACAACACCTTGACCGTCGTTATACACATAGCCTGTTAAGTTGGATGCATTCGCAAGTCGCCAGGTCGTGGGTCGAAAGCCAACGCCTTGAACCATGCCGGTGACCCGTATGGCTTCGCCGACAATCGATGTGGCGGAGTGTTTTTCCTCGCCGAACCGAATCTGTTCAGCGGAGACACTCATACGGCTATTTTCCACAGGCTGACCCGGTTGTTGCCCGAGTCGGCGACGACGACCAGGTCGCCCAGTGTTTGCATGCCATAAGGCCAGCAAAAACTGTCGGCGCTAGGAGGCAGCCAACGGTTATCGCCTTTATCGTGGAAATTGGCTTGCCCACTGAGGGCGCGTGCTTCGGCACCGGTTTTTAAATCATCAATGTGCCAACCGAGCAACCGTGAATTGGCGGTATCGGTCACCAGTAACCAGTCACCGACAACGGCTAAGGCGTAGGGCATATTGAGCGTGTGAGCGCGTGGCCAGTATAGCGATTGATTATGATCCACCAGATCGACGGTGTTCTGACCCAACACATAGTCGCAGTCCGCCCCATTGGTTTTCGGAATGCCTTGCCAGATCATGATGCGATTGTTGCCGGCATCCGAGATGCACAGGTTGCCTTGCAATAGGCAGAAACCGTGCGGCCAACGCATACTCATGGCGGACGGGTCGTTGCCGGCGTTCTCATCGCGGTTTTCAAAATGGCTTTGACCCAGCACGAGATCAGCCGCTTGTCCATTTTCGGTGGGTAAGCCGCGCCAGATTAAAACGCGCCGGTTTTCGGAATCTGCTACCAATAAATGCCCATCTTGCCAAGACACACCGTAAGGCCAATGCATACTACTGGCCGATGCCTGGTCTGTACCATGGTTGGCCTCATTGCTGGTGAAATCACTTTGTCCCAAGACAATATCCGCAGGGACATTGTCGCCCTCAGGCAGGGTCGTCCAGATTAGAATACGATGGTTCCAGGCATCGGCGACGGCCATGCCATCACCACAAGCGCAGATACCCGTCGGGACATTCACCGACGCGGCGGAAACGTCGGTTTTGCCATTGCGGCCTTCGGAAAAGAAATCTTTTTGACCAATGACCCAATCAGCGGGTGTGGTGTCATCAGTGGGAATGGTTTTCCAGCCTAACAGGCGGTGATGGCCGGTATCGCAAACCCACAGTGGCCCATCGGATCCCATGATGGCGCCACCACGCGGACCAAAACAGGTCTTGGCATCGGGCTTAACCCCGGCGGTTGCCATTGGTGGGACTCGGTCACTGCCCAGCACAGAGAAAGGTTCGGCTGCCAGTAATGCCTGGTGGGGCACCTTGCCTGCTTCAGCCACCCTGAGTGACGGGTCGGGGGTTACCTTCATGGTGACGCGGGTGACATTTTGCTGGGGTGTGCTCATGATAACTTGACCTCGACACGGTCATCGATGACGCGAACGGCGTGTGTGTGGAGTTGCACTTCAGGCGCGGACAGACATTCACCCGTTTGCAGTGAGTATTCGAAACCGTGATGTGGGCAAGTCAGTATGCCGTTGTTCACGTCGCCCATATCCATTGGCATGCCCATGTGCGCGCAGGCGTTTTGATAACAGGTTACCTGATGGTCAAAGCGACTTAGTAGCACTTCATTGTTGCTCACCGTGGCGACTTTAATTTGGCCTTCGGGGATGGTGTCCAGTTTACAGATAAATACCCAGCCTGCATCTTCGCCACGTGCGAATGGACTAACAAAATTGATTTTGACGCCATCGACAGGTGCAGCCGTTACGCCGCCTTTTGCTTTTTTAATCGTGGTAATTTCAGGGCAGTGTTCTTTGATGGCTTTTTCAACACCTTCAGATAATGTCAGCGCGGATGCAGGACAGCCATCACAGGCACCGAGCAAACGAATCACTACGGTTTCAGGTGGCATAATCTCGACTAGTTCAACATTACCGCCATGACTTTCAAGAGAAGGTCTTACCGTTTCCAGTGCGTCTTCAACACGTTCGTGTAATGTCGCTTTAACAATGCCATGGTGTCTGAGAACCGCGTAGATAACTTCATCGGCAACCGCTTCTTTCAAAATAGCTAGCGCGGCTGGTTCTGTTTTCAGCGCGCGAACCAAACGGGCAAACGCTTCTTTGTTTAAGTCATCGTGTGCTTGTTTTAAAGCCTGTAAAGTATTGCGTTGTTGCTCATTCCAATCGGCAGTTAAAGATTCTAGTGACTGGATATCTTTTAGTAAGCTATCCAGTTCGACGGCGCTAGTTTCACTCATGCTTTCGGCAGTTGCTGACATAATAGTCTCAGTATTGTTGCAGTCGTTTATGCGTATTTTAAATCTTTAAATAAATAAGGCTGTATTGCGCCAGAGACGAGACTGGCAACAACGATAGCAATCCATAATGCAAGGCCTACTTTTACCATAACAATGACGATGACTGCTGCTATCACCATTCCGATGACAGCTTGTTTGATGACGTGCCCCAGATCTTGAAATAAGCGACCTTTCCAGAACAAAGTAAATGAATTTATAAACATATCTAACATGTGAGATCCCCTGTATTTAAGTGGCTTATATAAACAGCAAAATGATGAGTGCGATTAAGACGCCAGGCGCCGCCGCCATCGGACCGAAGAAGCTGCCCATCATCGCGGCCAGTTCATTACCCATGTGTTTGCCGCCGACGATAATGCCGCCGATGGCACCACCGATAGCACCAACAATCATGGCGGTGATGTACCACAATATGCATGTAATGAGCGTTATTTCACCTACCATTAAAGAATTAATTATTTCTTCCACAATTTTTCCCCTCTATAAATTAAAAATTAAAATTTTTTAAAGTTAGGCTTTATTAAATACGTGTTTCACCAAAACCTTTACCTCCACGGGAGCCTGCCTGACCGGTGCCAATGTCCGCTTCGAGTTCTGCTAATGTCTCATTGATGACATTGACTTTGGCCGTGTCACCATGTTGTGTAAAAATGTCACAGGCTTCTCTGTAAAAGTCACGAGCTTTTCTTAATCGATCGCGATTACCAGCTCCCGGGTTTTTTAAATCGTCAGGTAAATTACACAAGCAATTTGCTTTATTGCAGATGGTATTGGCGTATTCGTAGGGTGTGTCGTTAATGGTGCGTACCTTGAGCGCTTCATCGTAAGCTTCCAGCGCACGTAAATTATTTTCCACTGCATGACTGCTGGACGCATATTGCAGTGCGTTGCCAAGATTATTCTGCAACATGGCGTACTCGGTTGGCTGGTCGACCAGGGTGATGATTTTTAGTGCTTCCTGGAACGATTGCACGGCCATGGCTTCGCGCATTTTGGAGCGCTCATCATTCATGGGAATGGATAAATACACCGTTGCTAGATTATTGTGCAAAATGGCGTATTCGGTGGGGTAGGCGGTTCGAGTGAATACTTTCAAAGCGCGTTGATAGGCTTGGATCGCTTCCGTGATGGGCACTGCGTGCATGCCCGCGAGGGATTGCAACACCAGACCCAGATTCATTTCCGCTTCAGCCGCTTCTTCGGCAGTACCGAGCTGGTTGAGTACGGGCAGCGAAACTTCAAATTCAGCTTGTGCTTTAAATAGGTAGTCGGTGCTATTGTCAGGAATCGCCTGCAGCGCGGTGCCTTTTCTGGCGTGCGTGCGTGCGGCAAGTAGGGTTTCATTTTCCGGGCACAGGGCGAGCGCTTTGTCGTACAGCGTGACCGCATTATGCAATTGTTGCGGTGACTTGGGTTTTTGTTGTAGTCCCGTTGCAATCTGGATCAACAGATCCACTTTTTCGGTCGCGCTGATACTGTCCTCTTCAATTGCTTTCAGCGCCTGGTTAAATTCGTGTTCCGGTAGATTTTCTGCCACTTGAGCGCCCTCTCGACTTATCGTTTTTATGTTTAGTGGCAAGAACCATAACTGACTCTATTATTTATTGTCAAGTAATCTTTCATATAGCAAAGAAAGTTTACATATAAATTAAAACTAAAATAAAGAGAAAGATTAATTTGCACTATGCAAATCTTCTATGCATACTGGCGGCCATGAATGGCAGTACTAGAATTATTATCTCGGGTTACACCGCAAAAGAAGCGGTTGCTTTGCACCGGTATTTGAGTCATCACTATGCTATCAACACGGTGGACGATGCCGAGGAAGTGCTGCATTTGCTGGATGCTGAAAATATTGACCTGCTACTTTGTAAGCATACCGTTGATCACTTTGATGCACTGGAATTGTTGCGCAGGGCGCGAATATCTCACCCCGAAGTGGTTCGTCTACTCAGTGGACAGCTGAGCCAGGCGGAAATTAATCAAGCAACCGAAAAAGCCGCGATCTATCAGTTTGTGGCGTCTGATTGGTCCGCGATGCAGGTTGAGTTGCTGGTTAGCCGGGCGTTGGAAAATAGAGAGTTGTCCTATCGTCATCGTCATCTAAGTCACGATTTAAAAATTGCGGAAAATGTTTTGCGAAAACGTCAGGTTAAAACGAGCCAGGGTGGTGGCTATGCTGAGTTTGAAAAGCTGGTTTACTGTAGCTCGAATATGGCTAATTTGTGTAATCTGGCGAAAAAAGCAGCAACGACTAACCTGCCTATTCTGATTCAGGGTGAAACAGGTACTGGCAAGGAGCTTATGGCTCGGGGTATTCACCACAACAGTAATCGTAGTGAGCAGCCATTATTGGTACACAATTGTGGTGGTATGTCTGATGAATTATTGCACTCAGAACTGTTTGGGCACAAGCGAGGGGCCTTTACTGGCGCTGTGAGCGACCGAATGGGCTTATTTCCAGCGGCAGACGGGGGCACGGTTTTTCTCGATGAAATTGCAGATGTATCGCCAACCTTTCAAGTCAGCTTATTGCGGTTCCTTCAAGAAGGGGAAGTTAAACCGTTGGGTAGCGATCAAATCATCAAGTGTGATGTTCGGGTGATCGCAGCTTGTAATCAACCGCTCGATGTACTCATCAGTCGCGGTGAATTCAGGCAGGACCTTTATTATCGGTTAAATGGGTTCCAGCTTAATATTCCGCCATTGCGTCAACGCGTTGAGGATGTTGAGGTGTTGGCTGATTTTTTGGTCAAGAAATATTCCAGTGAAATCAATCGAGCCATTTTGGGAATATCTCCCGGAGTCATGGAGCGGTTTATGTTGCACACCTGGCCGGGTAACGTGCGTGAATTGGAAAATGAGATCAAACGCATGATCGCGCTGACGGATAATGGTACTTTTATCACTGAAGAGGTTTTGTCGCCCCATCTTGCGGCCTTGAAACCCAAGCCCAAATCGGCCAGCGTGAATTTCAATCTTGATGGCATAACCCTTAAGGAAAAAGTCGCGCAAATGGAGACAAGGATTATCGCTGAAACGCTTGAACGGCTACGCTGGAATCAAAGTAAAGCGGCAATCGAGCTGGGATTGTCACGCGTTGGCTTGTCTAATAAGATCAAGCGTTATGGTCTTAATATCGGCACGGCCGTCGCATAGTCACATGTCTAAGGCGGGTGATAAACAAGTAGATGAATTAGCTGATTGTGTTATCCCGTTCCCGCAATCAAGAACAAAACCCAAAGTCAGTCAGCAGGCGTCGCGAAGTTTAGGTTTATCCGAATTAGCAAAACAGCTTAGCTGTGCTGAGGCCAGCTTAAAAGGTCACTGGTGTAGCCAATGCAAGGGTATCTGGTATGGCTGCGGCGGGGAGTGTGAGTGCCCGGTTTGCGGTAATCGTAACGGTTAAGCTTAAGGAGCCTCTGATCTATTCATGAACTCGACTCTTGCACCTGAAATATCCAGC
>CAYUKF010000021.1:0-15809 GCA_964445215.1 uncultured Thiotrichales bacterium | reverse complement strand
CAGCAGAGCCAGAACGACCGCAGGTCGACCCGTAGGAGTACCGCTGCGGGTTTGCCGGAGGCTCTTTAGTTCGTTAATTCTAACTGGTTTTCGTGAAGCCACAAACCGGCCAGGAATTGAGCCATCATCTTCTCACCGTGGGATATACTATGACCTTACCCAAGGTATCCACATCAAGCTCACACTTTTCTAGGGAGCCCCTGATGTACCATGGAACAGGTCTTGCGACTGAAATATTCTGGCTACGTGTACCCCCTTCAGGGGTGCACGTAGTCCCAGACACATCAGAGGCTCCCTAACTTTTATTTGTTGCACATTTCTTTCGGTGCGTTGATCGGGTTTACGTCGTTCTTTATCCCTGATGATACTGCAGACCGTTTCAGCCAAGCAGATCAATCGCGCCCCGCAGACGTTTTTTATCACTCATCACGCTGCTCATGATCAAGGCCCCTTGAATACCAGCAATGCGCACTCCGGCAACTGTTCGTTTATCGTCCCAACCCGTTTCCGCCTGTTCGTAATAGGCCGCCAATGCCACAATCCACGCGTCAAAAATCGCACTTACCCGTTGGCGAATTGGCCTTGGTGCATTGACTGACCCAAATGCCGTCAACAGACAGCCACCATTCCCGTCGTTATAAAACGCCCACAAATATTCCTTGACCTCGGCCATGGCTCGCGCATCGCCATCCGAGAGTCTTAGAGGTTCAAACACATCTCTGGAAAACGTCTCTTCGACATAATCAATCGCCGCCAGAGCCATGGCATCTTTGCCTCCGGGAAAATGGTGATAGATGCTGGATCGCCCTAACCCGGTCTCCTGCGAGATAATGCTTAGGGTTGTGCCGTGATAGCCATATTGGCGAAACACATCCGTAAGCTGTGCAACAATTTTTTCGTTCTTTTTCATGATTTCTCTTCTATGCCTTTCACACCCAGCTTGACATATCTTTGCCTTTCATACATTGTACCAAACGTTCGGTACATTTATAACACAAGGAGGGAAAAATGACAAATATCCATCTCTACGACCTCGAAGTTTCGGGGAATTGTTACAAGGTGCGGCTGTTTTTAGCGCTGCTTGGTCTGGATTACCAGAAAACTGACGTTGATTTCATGGCGGGCGCGCATAAATCTCCCGACATGTTGGCGCGGAACCCGTTTGGCGAACTGCCCGTACTAGTTGACGGCGACACCGTCCTCCGCAATTCTCAAGCGATCCTGGTCTATCTCGCGATCAGGGAAGACCGCATCGACTGGTTGCCCCGTGGTGCGGCACAGATGGCCGATATCATGCAATGGATGATGGTTGCCGAGAGCGAGATTGCCCGCGGCCCGAACGATGCCCGTCTGCACGATAAATTCGGCTTCGAGATTGATGTAGAGGTCGCTCGCACCAAGGCCGGGAAGATCACCAAGATCCTTGAAGCGCACCTGACAGAGCGCGACTGGCTATGCGGTGATGCCCCGACAATCGCCGATATCGCCTGTTTCCCCTACATAGCCCTTAGCCACGAAGGCGGCGTGTCGCTGGAACCCTATCCGGCGGTTCGAGCCTGGATTGATCGCATCAAGAGCCTGCCGGATTTTGTTTCAATGCCTGCACTGTAACAGAGGAAAATAATAAATGGCATTTGCAGCCACTGCCTATGCACATCTAGGAATTCGCGTCACGGACAAAGATCGCGCAATTGAGTTTTACGAGAAATTGGGCTGGTCTGAAGAAATAGATTTGCCGGAACATTCGGCAAATGAAATGGTCAATGCGCACGGTATTTACATCAATCTGATCTTTAATGGCGTTCCGCGCGAGGATAGTGGAAACATTCTTCAGGACGAGCCGATCAAATATCCCGGCATAACCCATGCGGCGTTTGCCATTGACAGCATGAAGGAACTTCTGGCGTTGCTGAAACGGGAGAACATCCATATCAGTGGCGGCCCGGATATTTACAGCAATCGGCGTAAGGTTGTGTTCATCCGAGATCCTGACGGTAATGTTTTAGAGTTCAATGAAATCCTGTAGGCTGGATAATCTGGGAATCAGGCCATGAATTAGTCTTTTGGCTCGTTCCCACGGTTCTCCGTGGGAATGCTTACGTCAGTCAAACGCATAGCTTAGTATGGATTTCCACAGAGGGCCGTGGAAACCAGAAATGCGCCTTTCAGCTCTCTCATCAGGTATAATTCGCCCCATTTTCCTTACCGGTGACACCTTATGTTACAAGTCAACGGCCTGTTCTGTGAGCGCGGCGATCGGCAATTACTCAATGGCTTGAGTTTTACGCTTGACGCAGGCCAGCTATTGCATGTTCGCGGCCGTAATGGTGCCGGTAAGACCAGTTTGCTGCGTATTATTGCCAGTCTGTTATTGCCTGTTTCAGGTGATATTCTCTGGCAAGGTAAGCCGGTAAAGCAACAGCGTGATGATTACCTTCAAGACTTGCTTTATCTCGGCCATTTAGATGGTATAAAGGGTGATCTCAGTTGTATCGAAAACCTGCGTATCGATAATGCGCTGCTGGCATCAGGCTTGACTGATGAGGCCTTGATGCAGGCATTGGCGAAAATGGGCTTACGTGGTTTTGAGGACGTTCTGGCAAAACAGCTATCACAGGGTCAGCATCGACGTGTTGGCCTGTGTCGTTTATTGCTCAGCAAAGCCAAGCTGTGGATTTTAGACGAGCCGTTTAACGCACTGGATGTCAAAGCAGTACAAATGCTGGCTAATCTTATTGAAGCACATTTACAGACAGGTGGCATGGCCTTGTTGACCACGCATCAGCAAATGCCTCTCGACAACGACTACGTTCGCGAAATTACCCTCGATAGGGGATAGAAAGTGTTGGCTATTTTCCGTACTCTGTTATTGCGTGACCTGACCCTGGGTTTGCGCAATCGCGCCGATATGTTGATGACGGTGTTTTTCTTCGTCATTGTGGCCAGTTTATTTCCCTTGGCCGTAGGTCCTGACACGGATTTGTTGCGGATTATGGGGCCAGGTGTGATTTGGGTGGCTGCCTTGTTAGCGTCCTTGCTGTCATTGGAGCGTTTATTTGGCGGTGACTATGCTGATGGCACGCTGGAACAAATGGTGATTTCGCATCATCCGTTGCCTGTCATCGTTTTTGCCAAGGTTGTCGCCCATTGGCTGATAGCAGGGCTACCGTTGGTGATTATTTCACCATTATTAGCCTTGCAGTATGGCATTGATGGTCAGGGCACCTTGCTGATGATGGCAACGTTATTAATTGGCACGCCAACTTTAAGTTTGTTAGGTGCTGTTGGTGCGGCGCTGACCTTGGGGTTGCGCGGAGGCGGTGTATTGATTTCGCTTTTGGTTTTACCCCTATTTATACCAGTGCTAATTTTTGGTGCTTCAGTGGTCGGTGATGCCGCCGCCGGGCTTCCTGTCGAAGCTCATTTCTCCTTATTAGGAGCAATGTTGGTATTAGCGCTCATTTTATCGCCCTGGACTATAGCGTCAGCCCTACGAATTTCGATAGAATAGTGGGTTCGGAGTTGTTATGAAGATTAATTGGTTTAAATATGCCTCGCCAGCCAGCTTTTACCCGCTGGCAGGCAAGATGGTCCTTTGGTTTGCTATCCCTGCTGGGGTATTGGCGCTGATCGGCCTATATATAGGGTTCTTCGTTGCGCCAACGGACTATCAACAGGGTGAGGCCTATCGCATTATCTTTATCCATGTGCCAGCGGCCTGGATGTCGATGATCATCTATCTGGCCATGGCCTTTTGGTCGATTATCGGCCTGATCTGGAATTCACGCTTATCGACCATGATGGCAACAGCCCTGGCGCCAACAGGCGCTGTATTTTGTTTTCTTGCCTTGTGGACAGGTGCCTTATGGGGTAAGCCAATTTGGGGCGCCTACTGGGTTTGGGATGCGCGTTTGACTACACAGCTGATTTTGATGTTTATGTATTTGGGTTATATCGCGCTACAAGCATCAATTGAAGACCCACGTCGTTCAGCTCGCGCCAGTGGCTTATTGGCGATTGTTGGTGCCTTTAATGTGCCGATCATTTATTTCTCAGTGATTTGGTGGGCTTCCTTGCATCAAGCGCCATCAGTGACCTTGACCAACGCGCCAACTATGCCTGCAGCGACGGCGTCTGCCATGTTTATTTTGGCGATCGCTGCTTGGCTGTACACCATCGCAGTGGTGTTTAAGCGCGTTCGCTGTGAAATTCTTGAACGCGAACGTCATGCTTCTTGGGTTACTGATCTCGCCGCTAAGGGAGGTTAAGCAGATGGCTGAATTTTTTGATATGGGTGGTCGCGCTTGGTATGTATGGGGTTCATACGGGGTCTTTGCGCTGTTTATTTTGATTGAAGTGATTTTATTGAGTCGGCGCGGGCGAACCATTTTGCAGCGTTTGAGTCGTATCAACCGTATGAATTCTGGAGTCAACGATGAGACATAACGATGAAAGCTAGGCAAAAGCGAATGGTAATTATCTTTGGTGGTCTCGCCGGGCTTGGTATTGTCGTGGCACTGGTTTTAAATGCCTTCCAAGGCAATTTGGTGTTTTTCTTTAGCCCATCGCAAATCGCAGCAGCTGAAGCACCCGAAGGGCGCTCATTTCGTTTGGGTGGTTTGGTCGAAGACGGTAGTTTACGGCGCGAAGATGATGGCCTGACAGTACATTTTTATGTCACCGATAATGCTCAGCGTGTGCCGGTGACTTATACTGGTATTTTGCCCGACCTGTTTCGTGAAGGGCAGGGAATCGTTGCGCAGGGCAAGCTCGACGGTGACGGCCACTTTACGGCATCAGAAGTGCTGGCGAAACATGATGAAACTTATATGTCACCCGACGTGGCCGAAGTATTGGAAATGGCCAAAGGTAAGATGCCGGCAAGTTCCAGCCTGGTACAGTAGCGCAGTTTAGTGTTTGGATTCAGTACCGCGCTGCGGTCGTTTTATGGTTTGCAAATAACAATAATTTAAGGAATTTCTTATGGGTGTAGAAAGTTTACTGCCTGAGATTGGTCACTATGCATTAATATTGGCCTTAGCTATTACGCTAGCGCAGAGTGTCATCCCCTTGGTAGGCGCGCAGCAAGGCAAATTGGCCTGGATTGCGTTTGCTCGGCCTGCAACCAAGGCCCAGTTTGGTTTTGTCTTAATCGCTTTTATTTGTTTGGCCTGGGGCTTTGTTAGCGATGATTTTTCCATTCGCTATGTCGCTGAACATTCCAATTCCTTAATGCCGATGGAATATAAGTTTGCTGCGGTGTGGGGCGGCCATGAAGGCTCCTTGTTGTTATGGATGTTGATGTTGTCAGGCTGGTCTTTGGCCGTGTCAATCTGGAGCCGTCAATTACCCGATGAGACGGTTGCGCAAGTGTTGGCTGTATTAGGGATCATTTCTGTTGGCTTCTTGCTGTTTATTTTGTTTACCTCAAACCCCTTTGAGCGTTTGTTTCCGGCGGCTCTTGAAGGGCGCGACCTTAACCCCTTATTGCAAGATTTTGGTTTGATCATTCATCCTCCCATGCTTTATATGGGCTATGTTGGCTTTTCTGTTGTATTTGCCTTTGCTATCTCGGCGCTAATTAGCGGCCGTTTGGATGTGACCTGGGTGCGTTGGTCCAGGCCATGGGCAACGATCGCCTGGGCGTTCTTGACCATTGGTATTGCTTTAGGCAGTTGGTGGGCCTATTACGAGTTAGGCTGGGGTGGCTGGTGGTTTTGGGATCCAGTAGAAAATGCCTCCTTTATGCCATGGTTGGTGGGCACGGCCTTGATTCACTCACTTGCGGTTACCGAGAAGCGTGGCAGCTTCAAAAGCTGGACTATTTTGCTGGCAATTTTTGCTTTCTCATTAAGCTTGCTGGGCACCTTCCTGGTGCGCTCTGGCGTCCTGGTGTCGGTACATGCCTTTGCGGTTGACCCGACTCGTGGCATTTACGTGGTCAGTTTTCTTGGCGTTATTATGACCGCGTCTTTGTTGCTTTATGCTTGGCGTGCTGGCTCAGTAGGGATGGGCGGAAAATTTGACATCGTCTCGCGCGAGACCAGTTTATTGGCCAATAACATTGTTATGGTTGTCGCAGCTGGGGCCATCCTTTTAGGTACGTTGTACCCGTTAATTGGCGATGCCTTTGGTTATAAAGTCTCTGTCGGACCGCCATTTTTTAACGCGATATTTGTGCCATTGATGGCGGCGGCAGTCGTCGTTATGGGATTAGGACCATTAATGCGTTGGAAAAGCGACTCAGTGATAGAGCTGGCTCAGCGCGTTAAAATTGCTGCGTTAGTGAGTTTTGTTGTGGCCTTGTTTTTACCTTTCACCCTGGATGGCTTTTCGTTAGGCGCCAGTTTTGGTTTGTTATTGTCGTTCTGGATATTTTCAACGGCGACCTATGGTATCTGGAGTCGCTTGGCCAAGCGCACTTATGAAGGCTCTTTAGTTAAGCGCATTACTGCGTTGGGTCGATCTTATTGGGGGCAACAGATTGCTCACATTGGTTTTGCTGCCTCGATAGTTGGCGTCACCATGGTGACCTACTATGAAGTCGAGCGCGATGTGCGCATGGACATTGGTGATACCGTCGAGGCACGCGGTTATGTCTTTCGTTTTGATGGCGTGGTGGATGTGCAAGGGCCAAACTATGTTGCCAAGCGTGGCATTATCCAGGTCTTGAATGATGAGGGTGAACCTGTGCGCGAATTGCATCCGGAAAAACGCGTCTACACAGTACAGACTATGCCGATGACCGAGGCGGCAATTCATACCAACTTATTACGTGATTTATATGTGTCATTGGGTGAGCCGGTGAGTGGTGGCGCCTGGAGCGTTCGTGTTTACTATAAGCCATTTATCGTGTGGCTATGGGGTGGTGCAGGACTCATGGCCTTGGGTGGTTTTCTTGCAGTGAGCGATCGTCGTTATCGTATACGCGTTAAAAAAGAGACGCTAGAAAAAGATAAATTGGCGCAAGATAAAATGTCTTCGCAGACTGCTGACACAGCGACTGAGGGCGCTATGTCGTTTGAGTCTAAAGCGTGAAAGCGAAAAACTTGATTCCATTAGCGGCTTTTGCCTGCTTAATGGTGTTGCTGATATTTGGTTTGTTTAATGCTAAGAACGTGACCATTGTGCCTTCTGCATTAATTGGTAAACCTGTGCCTGAGTTTAGTTTGGCAACGGTATTAGATGAAAATAAAACCTTATCTTCCAGCGACCTTAAGGGTGAAGCTTACTTGTTGAACGTATGGGCTTCCTGGTGTGTAGCCTGTCAGCATGAGCATCCGCTGTTTATGGAAATAGCGAAAAGTGGTGTTATTCCTATTTATGGTTTAAATACCAAAGATGTACCGCAAGATGGTGACCCCGCCGGCCAGGATAAACGTTTTAATGCCAAACGTTTTTTGACCATGCTGGGCAACCCTTATGTTGCCAGCGGCTATGACGAAAATGGCCGTGTTGGTACTGACTTTGGTGTTTATGGTGCGCCTGAGACTTTTGTCATTGATAAAGAAAATATTATTCGTTATCGGCATGTGGGCCCGATAACCGGTGACGTTTGGGTCAAGGACTTGGCTCCGTTAATTGAAGAGATTCAAAGCTAATGCGTCATTGGATTATATTATTTCTTTTGTTCTTTTGTTTGTCGTTTAGTTTACAAGCTAAGGAAGCACAGCCTATGGCTGAAGACCCTGTTATCGAGCAGCGAATGATTGAGCTGACGACAGATATGCGTTGTTTAAAATGCCAAAATGAGTCGCTTGCTGGTTCTCATGCTCCCTTTGCCGTCGATTTACGTCAGCAGATTCGTGAAATGATGCAAGACGGTATGAGCAATCAGGAAGTTGAAGATTTTTTCGTTCAGCGCTATGGCGATTTTATTTTGTATGACCCCCCTTTAAAACCACAAAATTATTTACTTTGGGGTGGGCCTTTTATTTTACTGTTCTTAGCTTTTATATTGGTTTTTAATGCCCTGAAGAAACGCCGAGTTGCTGATGCGGTTGATGTGTCAGCACAAGACCATCGTCGAGCTCAAGAGCTATTGAATGACGGAGAGCATAAACAATGATCGTATTTGGCATCGTCGCCGCGGTATTCACCGTGGTGGCGTTATGGGTTTTATTGCCGCCTTTGTTGCGAGTACGCGGTAAAGAGGAAATTTCACGTCAGGGGCTTAATGTCACGGTTTACCGTGATCAATTACAAGAGCTGGAGAACGATCTCGTTAATGGGCTGATAAACCAGAGGGAGTTGGAACAAGCCAAACAAGAAATTGAATTGAGCTTATTGCAAGATGTTGCAGCGCCAGACGCTCAGTTTACATCCGTTGCGAACAGTTCAACTACTGCTGTTGTCATCGCTTTGTTTGTACCGTTGTTTGCAGTTTTGCTCTATTTTGAGTTAGGGGCACCGAAATCATTGAGTGGTGAAGAAATCTCTGCAAGTGGTTTACAATTTCAAACTCAGGATCAATTAAAAGAGATTGTTCAAGACTTAAGAAAAGCCGTTGCAGATACTCCCGATGATGGCGAAGCCTGGACAGTGCTGGCACGTGCCCATCTGATGTTGGGTGAATTTCCGCAAGCAGTCGGTGCTTTCAAAGAGGCGGAAAAATTTACTACGCCTGACGCACAGTTTTTTGCTGACCTAAGCGATGCAACCGCCATGGCTCGTGGTGGCAATATGCAGGGTGAACCTGTCAGCTTGTTACGCAAAGCTATTGAATTAGACCCGAATAATGAAAAGGCCTTATGGTTGTTTGGTACAGCGGCTTTTGAAGCGGGTGACCTTGAAGCAGCACTGGTGCCATGGCGACGTTTGTTAGGTTTGATGCCATCTGACACTGAGTCGGCAACAACAATGTTTGATAACATCAAGCAAGTTGAGACAATGTTGGCGAATGTTAAGGCGAATACTGATAAGGCACACTTATCACCTGGTCAGGGTCGGGTTACTGGTACTATTACGATCGCTGATGAACTTAAAGAAGAGCTGGCTGCTGATGCCGTAATCTTCATTTTTGCTGTAGCAGCTGAAGGCGCCGCTAAAGAAGCCAAAGTGCCACTTGCTGCCATGCGTGCGACCTTAGCAGAATTGCCGTTAACGTTTGCTCTGGATGACAGTATGGCCATGATACCGGCAATGCGTTTGTCTACAGTGAGCGATGTGCTGTTGACTGCGCGCGTGTCGAAGTCTGGTGATGCCATTGCTGTTAGCGGCGACCTGCAGGGCACTCTTGAAGGCGTTAAGGTTGGTAGTAGTAATAATCAGTTAGTTATTAACACCCGCATTCCCTAGCAGGCTGTTGAAAAAGTTCCATGTGGCACGATACGGCGTTAGACCCTGAGGGCACCTAGAAATTCGGCTTAAAATGCGGGCGCGCGTAGCGCTAAACTCATGTAAACTGCGATTTTGCACCGGATTTTGCCCTTAGAACCCTATGGGTTTCATTAAGGATTTATTCCCTATGGTCATGTCACCTTGTCTCGCACTCACCTGAAACTTTTGCAACAACCTGCTAATAGTCCAATTTCTATTAAGGTGAGTAGCCATGTCTGAAATAATCAAGGTCGGTGTTGTTGGTGCGACGGGTTATACCGGAGTTGAGTTACTACGCTTACTGTCAGCGCACCCTGGCGTTAAAATTACGGTGGTTACGTCGAGAAGCGAGGCGGGTCGAGCCGTAACAGATCTCTTTACTAATCTGCGTGGCCATATTGATCTTCGTTTTGTCGCACCAGATTTGGACGATTTAACTGAATGTGACCTGGTATTTTTTGCTACGCCAAATGGTATTGCCATGACCATGGTGCCAGAACTTTTGGATGTAGGCGTCAAGGTGATTGACCTTGCCGCCGACTTTCGTTTGCAAGACGCCGATGAATGGCAGTATTGGTACAAGATGGAACACGCTTGCCCTGATTTGCTCGATGAAGCTGTGTATGGTTTGCCTGAGATTAATCGTGAACAAATTGTTGATGCGCGCCTGATCGCAAACCCGGGCTGTTATCCTACCTCGGTGCAGCTGGGTTTTCTACCCCTTATAGAGCAGGGCCTGGTCGATACTGAACATTTAATTGCTGATGTTAAGTCAGGTGTTAGTGGTGCTGGCCGCAAGGCGGCACTGCCTATTTTATTGACCGAAGCCAGTGAAAATATGAAGGCCTATAATGTTGATGGTCATCGTCACTTGCCAGAAATTAAACAAGGCCTTGGTACGGTCAGCAACAGCCCAATTGGCTTGACCTTTGTGCCGCATTTAACACCAATGATTCGCGGCATTCATGCCACCTTGTATGCGGACTTGGTTGTTGGCGAGCTTGATTTGCAAGAGCTATATGAAGAGTTCTATGTTGATGAGCCGTTTGTTGACATACTGCCGCCAGGTGTCAGTGCAGAAACACGTTCAGTACGCGGTTCGAATTGTTGCCGTATATCTGTCTATCGCCCTCACAATGGTGATGTTGTGGTAGTGACTTCAGTCATTGATAATTTAGTTAAAGGTGCGGCGGGCCAAGCGGTGCAAAATATGAATATCATATTTGATTTTGATGAAACCTGTGGCCTTGAAGGTATCGCCATCATTCCCTAGCAGGCTGTTGAAAACGCCTCATGCGGCACAGTCCTGCGTTTATCCCTCAAGGGGGTGCCGAGGAAAAATCAGCTTAAAATGCGCGGGCGCGTAGCGCTAAACTGCGTGCACACTGCGTTTTTTCGCTGATTTTTGCCCTTATAAAACCCTAGGGATTCATTAAGGATTTATTCCCTACGGTCATGTCACCTTGTCTTGTACTCGCCTGAGACTTTTTCAACAACCTGCTAAGCAAGCAGAAAGTCTATGCACGGGCAATACTTGATTGATTTAGTCAAGTATTGTATTTTAGGCCAATAGTTAAGAGAGGTTTATACTGTGGATGCCCCCGAGACCAATTTAGAAGTCAGTCAAGAAGCACCGCTTGTCTTTACCGACAATGCGGCGACTAAAGTTAAACAGTTGATCGAAGAAGAAGGTAATGACGCGTTAAAGCTACGCGTATTCATCAGTGGTGGCGGTTGCTCAGGCTTTCAGTACGGATTCACCTTTGACGAAGCCATGAACGAGGATGATACCGAGGTTGAGAATATCGGTGTTAGTCTGTTAATCGACCCCATGAGTATGCAATATCTTGTTGGTGCCGAAATCGATTACAAGACCGGTATTGATGGCGAGCATTTCATTATCCGTAATCCCAATGCAACCACTACCTGTGGTTGTGGCTCTTCTTTCTCGGTTTAGTTCTGTTCTTATATAGTTGGGAGCCTCTGCTAGGCTCTACTTACCGGCTGGTTTTTTACTGCTTAATTCTTTTTGGTGATAAGGGGGAACATCACCCCGCTGACCCTGACTAAACTTGTTAAATGTATTCATGGCACCTTTGCCTCGCTAAAGCGCATGCGCTTTAAATTGCCTTGAGCAATTAACTTGCCCTGCGCCACAAGTTCTGCAACCCGCTGAGAATAGAACACATCTGGGATACCGCCTCCCCTAGTTTGCCCATTGCCATAGCAACAACCATTGCTACTTTACGATAGTGAATACCTACAACAGACAATAATGCTGTATCAATTTCTTTAAGTTGCTCATCGGACAACTGCGTAACAAATTTGACTTGCTCTAGGAGTCTGTCGGATTTAGGTGATCGTAGCGAGGGAAAGCCATTTTGTACCCCGAGGGCATGTAAAGTCAGATTTTGCGATCAATTGAGGCGAATAGTGGGTCTATTTAACGAAATAGATCGTGAAATCTGGCCAAAATAGATTTTCCGCAGTAGATTCATCTTAAATCCGACAGGCTCCTAGTGTAAGTTCTGGATCAAATGGTATTTCTTCAGCGCTCATATCGACCCCAGACATTTAACGTGCAAGTTATATTTTCCTATTGATTTCATTTAGTTACAAATCTTGTTGCTATTTTTAGCCATTGATATATACTATTAAATATATATCAATATAGCGAGATACCATTATGAGCGCACAAACAGCCAAGATATTTATGAATGGACGTAGCCAAGCTGTTCGTTTGCCTAAAGAATATCGCTTTGATACTGATGAGGTTTATATTACAAAGCAAGGGGATAACATCATTATTTCGGCGAAAAAACCAACCTGGGATGAGTTCTTTGACTCTAAGTCTGCTTTTGGCAATGATTTTTTACAAGACAGGCTCGATGAACAACCACAGGAAAGGGATTTTGATTAAGGAACCTCTGATTTATTCATGAACTCGTATCTTATGCCTAAAATATCCAGCTTCTACGTTGTAAACCTTGACAATAGCCCCACTATTGCCTGCGGTTTACGCCTTGAATCTGAATATTTTAGTCATAATCTACTTCGTCCAGAATAAATCAGAGGCTCCTTAATGTATATGCTTGATACCAATATTTGTATTTATGTTTTAAAAAATCACTCTGATAAATTGCGGCACAAATTTAAAGCGATTAAAGATATTTGTATTTCATCGATTACATATGGAGAGCTGTGTTTCGGAATTGAGAATGGAAGTGACAATTTAAAAGAAGGGCGATGGAGGCAACTTGACATTTTTACACAAAGATTATTAATAGATCCTTTAGATGAAAATGCTGGCAAGCACTATGGTTTGATTAGAGCGCAATTAAAAAAAGAAGGTGCACTTATTGGAAATAATGATCTTTTAATTGCTGCACATGCTCGAAGTATTAATGCAATATTAGTTACCAATAATATTCGTGAGTTTAATCGAATTCCAAATCTTAATATTGAAAATTGGGTAGGTTCAATGTGAGGTTCCCCCAATAAAACGGACGATTTAATTGGGGGAACCTCACATTGAGGCACCCCGTATTCCATAGACAGGGCGAACAAGCCTGCCTAATACTACCGCTTTGCTTGCGCCAGTCACGCTGGCTAAATTGCCGCTCAGCTTGTTGCGATGTCGATCGGCTAACCAGGCAAAGGCAATAGCCTCGACGTAATCTGGGTCAATACCAAACTTGGCGCTGCTTTCAATGCTAAGGCCAGGCAAGTGTTGTTGAAGTTGGCGTATTAGCGTTGTGTTGTGTGTGCCACCACCGCATAAGATCAGTCGTGCGCACTCAGGTGCATAGCGTTTTATATCATTACTGAGTGATATAACAGTGAGCTCACATAGCGTTGCTTGTATATCTGCTGGCGCTAGCTTGCTATATGGCTTAAGCATGGTCGCCAGCCAATGTGAATTAAAGCGTTCACGCCCCGTGCTCTTGGGTGGTGCCAACTGAAAATAGGCGTCTTTCAACATAGTCAACAACAAGTCCTTATCTATTGTGCCGCTGGCTGCCCATTCCCCGTTATCGTCATAGCGTAGGCCATGATGTTGTTCAACCCAATAGTCCATCAAAGTATTGGCAGGGCCGGTGTCAAAGCCAATGACAGCAGCGCTGCTCTCTTTTGGCAGAATAGTAATATTGGCAATGCCACCAAGGTTGGCGACGACGCGGTTTTCTTTTTGGGTACGAAAAATATAGTTATGAAATGCTGGCGCCAAGGGAGCGCCTTGGCCGCCAGCAGCAAGGTCGGCGCTGCGGAAATCGCTGACAACTGAGATCCCTGTGAGATCGGCGAGTTTTTGAGCATTGCCGATCTGAAGACTAAAAGGTGGCACGGCAGTGGGCGCATGATGGATGGTTTGGCCATGATTGCCAATGGCAGTAATATCAGCACTTGTCTGCTTGCTGTCTTGAAGTAGTTGGTGCACAGCATCTGCGTAGCATTGTGCGAGCTGTTGATCTAATTCGGCTACTTGGTTAGCACGGCTTGGCCTGTCAGCACAGGCTGCCAGGATATTATCTCTTATTGGCGCTGCAAAAGGTGTTGAATAGGTAGCGAGGCAGTTTAGCTTCGGCTTGCCGTGTTCGATATTGATTAGCGCGGCATCGATGCCATCGACGCTGGTGCCAGACATTAAACCAATATAATAAGAATTTGCCATGAGCTTCGTGGGCGCTAGCGGCAAGTACCGCGCGTGTTTTCTTGACGTTAATTGCTGACGCTGGCGACAGCGGTTTCACTTAACTCGTTAAGTTGCGCAACTAAAGATTGGGTCGACTGCTGAAAATCAGCCAGGTAGGTTTTTTTGATCGGCGCTGCGCCAGGTAGCTTAACCGTCAATGGGTTGCGATGTACGCCGTTGACACGGAATTCATAATGCAAATGAGAGCCAGTGGCTAAACCCGTTTTGCCAACATAACCAATAATAGCACCTTGTTTAACCGTTTTGCCAGAAGTGACGCCGCGTTTGAAGTTGGATAAGTGTGCGTACAAGGTTGTGTACTTGCTGCCGTGTCGCAGTACAACGGTTCTGCCATAACCACCCTTGGTGCCGCGGAAGGTGACTTTGCCATCAGCAGTGGCGCGAATCGCCGTGCCAGTTGGCGCTGCATAGTCGACACCTTTATGCGCGCGTATGCGATTTAATACAGGGTGCTTGCGTTTCAGATTGAACTTGGAGCTAACACGGGCAAATTCGATTGGTGTACGCAAAAAGGTAGAACGTAGCGATCTGCCTTCTGGCGTGTAATAGGCAGTATGATTTTCGCTATCAGTGTAGCGAAAGGCGCGATGGATTTTGCCTCGGTTGATAAACTCGGCAGCGATGATGTTGCCATCACGAATTTTTTTACCCTCACGAAAGATTTCCTCATAAAGTACGGTAAAGCGATCTCCGGTACGAATATCGAGTACAAAATCAATGTCCCAGCCGAAAATGCTGGCTAGTTCCATGGTGAGGTTAGTCGATAAGCCGGCTCTCTTGGCGGCAAGAAACAACGAAGATTGAATAGTGCCAGCGCTCGATTTCATACGACGTTCTAAATCGTGATAAATGATCAGCGCATCAAACGCACCAAGTTGTTTGCGAATATCCAGTGTGCGCTCGTGGTCGAGTTCATACTTAAGTTGTTTTAATTCACCATTTGCATCGACATTGACATTGATAATGTCGCCAGGGTGCAAGCGTGTTAGCGGATAGGTTTTTTCGCCAACGGAAACGAGGTCGTAGACTTGGCGTGGACTAACGCCCATACGGTCAAGAATTAAGGCTAGGTTATCGCCATTTTTGACTTTGATAGACTTGAGACTGGAATCTTGTGTAGTGCCGGGTTGAATTAAGGCGCTAATGTCACTATCCGTGTTTTCGATTGTGTCAGAAAGTGTGATGCCGTCAGGCACAGTGTTGCTGGCGATGTCAGCAATCTCGGTTTCAACCAGTGCGGTATTAGGGTTAATGTTAGCGACTATTATCGCTGCTGTATCGTCAGCCAGACCCGTTTTGGTATCAATGGTGGTTGTAATCTGGGATTTTTCTGTAAGATCACTTGGTGCGGCAACATTTGTATCAGTTTCGTTGGCACGACTTGCGAGCAGTGTATTTGCTGTTGGCGCAACTTTTGGCTTGACAGGGAAAGTCAGCGAGACCAGTTTGGTATCGGTGCTTTGGCCGGGAATGTTGAGCGATGTTGCAAAGTCTCGAGTGTTATCACTGCGGCTTACCGCTTCATTAGGTGAGAGCACCAGGGCTAAGCCGAGCGCGCAGACACCGACGGTAAATAATAACCAGTGAGGAAGATGTTTTAGCATATCTGGGTTATCGGCAGTACTGCCGCCCCATTTAAGGTGTGATTTATTTTCGGAAATTGTCCTGTCCCCCAACAGTAAGTGCCTCGCGTGCGTTAAAATAGCGTTATGCCCTTAACGCGTCAATGCTATTGAGCCTATTTTTGGTATTTTGACATAAATAAAGTGTGAAAAAA